>NZ_RZSX01000499.1:0-4716 GCF_004023105.1 Mesorhizobium sp. M5C.F.Ca.IN.020.32.2.1
AGAGCACCTGCGCCGGCGTCTTGCCGATGTTTGCCGTGCGATGGGGCGTCGAGGTTGCGTATTCGATGCTGTCGCCCTCGTTCATGACGAAGCGCTCGTCTGCCAGCGTCAGCTCGACTGTTCCCTTCAGAACGACGAACATCTCGTGCTTGCCGCCATGCGTGTAAGCATCGTTACCGGTCGAACCGCCGACGTCGAAATCCCCCGAATAAACCTCGAATTCATGGATCGGCCGCCGCGACAGCAACGTCTTTCGACAACCGTGGCTGATCGGCAGCAGGGGCCGGTCGCCTCTGGTGAGCACCTTGTGGAACCCACCTTCGGTCTGCTCGAACAGGTCGTTGATGCCGAGATCCAACGCAGCCGCGATCCGCATCAGGGTGCTGGCGCTGGCGCCGCTCAGATTGCGCTCGAGCTGGCTGATGAAGCTCGCCGTCGTGCCGACCATGTCGGCCAGCTGGCGAAGCGAAATGCGTCGGGCCGTGCGAATGGCCTTGATCCGCCCACCGACATGCTTCGCCTTGTCCGCGTCCGCCCCTGCCTGCGCGGCCACGCCCGGGGACGTAGCAAGGTCGACTTTCACCGAGTGCCTCCTTCACTTAACACCCTATTAAGTGAGGTGCCGGAACGCAAGCGATTTGTCAAGATACGATACGATCCTGGGTCGCCCCGGGGGCAGCTTCACGCAGAATTTCTGCTCAGGACGCGGCCATTCGGTTAAAACGGCTCGCCGCGGTCTCGGCCATCGCATCGGCGAGGCCCATCTCCCATTGCGTGCGGCAATAGGCGCGGAAATCGAAGCAGGGCAGGCCGGGGCAGACCTCGAATTCGATGAGATGGACGCTGTCGTCGGCTTCGACCCGGAAATCGATGGAAAATACATCTCGCAGGCCGAGCCCGGTCATCAGGCTTTGCGCGATCCGTCGGATCTTTGCATCGGCTCGCGGCTGGCTGGCGGCGACCGGCAGCAGCTCGGGCTCGGCGTATGTCCCCGCCTCCCTGGCAGCCTCGCCGGTGCCGCCATAGAGCGCCAGGCTGTCTGCCATGGTCTGAAAATCACCGCCCGAATCGACAAAGGCGATGCCGAGCGCCTCGACGCCGGTGTCCGGCTTCAGGCCGAGATAGCTCGCGCGCACATTGCGCCCGGCTACATAGGGCTGCACGACGACGTCGTCGCGATAGGCGGCGAACACACGCCGGCTAAGTTCCAGCGCATGGCCGAGATCGGCACAGCGCGAGTCCGGCCAGATGCCGATCTTGGCGCCGAGCCGGTTCGGCTTGACAAACCAGCCTGCCGGCGAAGCCGGTGGCTCGACCAGCCAATGACCGTCGCGGGCCAAACCGGATTGCGGCACCGGCAGGCCGAGTGCACCGAGCACGGCGCCGGAGCGGAACTTGTCCTGGCACAGCGCAAACAGCGCGTCATCGGTACCGATCACCTTCAGGCCATTCAGCCGTGCCAAAGCAGGTGCGGCGCCGCCGCGGAAATAGGCGACGCCGTCGGTCAGCGTCCAGACAAGCGTGGACTTTGGGCCCTCGCCGGCGAGAGCGCTCGCGGCATCGTCGAGCGCCACTGGAACGAAGGATAGGCCGCATGTCAGGCAGGCTGCGGCCAGCGCATCGAACTCAGAGGCGATGTCGGTCGATTGCGCCAGATAGGAGGCGATTTCGGCGGCGCGCGCCGCCACGTGGCCATCGGCGACCAGCCGGTCGAAGCAAGCCTTTTCCGGCTCGTAGACAAGGATCAGCTTCGGCTTGCGGCTTGACATGAGATGAACGATTCCCGAGGATGAACGGGTCCTGGCAGCGCGATTACCTACCATCGCACGGCGAATGTATAAGGCCTTCGCGGAAAACCGACGTCAGCCGGACGCCTGCGCGACAGTGCTGATGCGATCTTCTTGTTTGACCATGATCTTTTCCGAACCGAAGGTTCGCGATCATTGGTCTAGGCGATCAGCACGCGCGGCTCGAAGCGGCCGTTGACTGGAATGTCGAGCAGAAATGTCATGCCGGCTTGCGGGTCCAGCAGGCGCTGCTTCTCATCCTTGCCCGACCAGGCTGAAGTCACCGCCAGCCGGTCGGCATTCCTGCCGACAAAGGCCGGGCAAGACGGTTGCGTCACCGGCATCGCGACCGAACGGATGAGCTTGCCGTCAGGCTCATAGGCTTCGATGACGCTGCCGCCCCAGCAGGCGTTCCAAAGAACACCGTCGCGATCGAGCACCGAACCGTCGATATAGCCCTTGGCATTGCGATGATCGACGAAGATCTTCGGTTCGCCGACCGGCAGGCCGGTCGCTGGATTGCAGGCGACGCGCATCAACAGGCCGGTGCTGGTATCGGTGTAACAGGCGACCGTTCCGTCCTCGGAAAAGCAGATCGAGTTCGACACGGTGATGTCCGAATAGAGCCGACGCAGCTCCCCCTTGAAGAACCAGTAGATCGAGCCGGCGGCCTTTTCCTCGCCCTTGCCCATCGTGCCGACCCAGAAGGCGCCGCAGGGATGGACGCGCGAATCATTCGAGCGCGTCACCGGATTGTCGGCCTCGATCGCCGTGTGCAGCGTCATCTTGCCGGTCGCGACGTCGCGGACATGCAGGCCGGTTTCGGTAGCGATCAATTGTCTGTTGTCATCGATGACGGCGATGGCGCTGGCCATCTGGCCAAGCTCGTGGATTTTGACCGCACCGCCGGAAAGCTGCTTTTCCAGAAGCTGGCCGTTGACGATGTCGAACCAGTAGAGCGTATCAGTGGCGGGGTCATAGCTCGGGCCTTCGCCGAGCTGGCAGACATGGTCGGAAAGAACAGAAACGATGGCTTCGTTCATCGCACTGCTCCAAACGCCGCATCCCAGGCGACGACTGCGGCCTGTGCTCGCGTTGCCACCTCATCCACGTTCATACCAGGCTTGAACAGGCTGGAGCCGAGGCCGAAGACGCTGACGCCAGCAGCTTTGTAGCCGGCAAAGTCCTTTTCCGACACACCACCGACCGCGCCGACCAGCATATCGGAAGGCAAAACCGCGCGCATCGCCGCGATGCCGGCCGCGCCGAGCACGCTGGCCGGGAAGAATTTCAGCGCCGAGGCGCCGAGCCGGATGGCCTGAAATGCCTCGGTCGGCGTGAACACGCCGGGCATCGTCACCATGCCGTAATTCATCGCGCGACCCATGACCTCGGCATCGATGTTGGGGCTGACCAGCAGCCGCCCGCCGGCCTTTTGCAACCCGTCGACATCGGCCGCGGTCAGCACAGTGCCGGCGCCGACCAGTGCCGTCGCCGGCAGCGCCTCCGCGATCCTCGCGATCGAGGCGAAGGGCTCCGGCGAATTGAGCGGAACTTCGATCGCTTCGATGCCGGCCTCGAAGATCGCGCGGCCAATGGCCACCGCCTCGTCCGGCTTGAGGCCGCGCAAGATGGCGACAATGCCGCGCTCGAGCTTCGGAAATGGTGCGGTCTCGGTCATGCGGCAACTCCGCTTCCAGCAATCATGCCATTTTCGCGCGCCGCCTCGATCAGGCCCGCACGCACCGCCTCGTCGGCATCGACGGTCCGAACCGCGAGTCCAGCGAGGCCGAGCGCCTCCGTGTACAGCGCGCCGAGCGCGCCGGAAGCGACCAGCACGACCGACCCGCCTTTCCCATAGCGCCGGCTGGCCGAGGCGATCTCGCCGCCGATCAGCAGACCGGACAGGCAAGCAGCTGCATCGTCGGGCTTCAGGTCCTGAAGCAGGCCAGCGGCGCGGATCGAGAACAGTCTCGACGTGACATCCCCGCCGTCGGCAAGCGCTTGCTCGCACCAGCGCCGGAAAAACGGATTGCCTGGTGCAACCGGCTGGGGCTGCTCGCCCAGCGAATGGCGCAGGATCGAGTGCGCCGCCAGCACCGAAAACAGCTCGCCGGTCGGCCACGTGCCGAAACCGGCAACAGCGCCGTCCTCGACCAAAACCCATTTCGAATGGGTCCCGGGCATGCAGACGAGATGACGGCCCTTTGCCGGCAAACCAGCGCCGGCCAGCTGCGTTTCCTCGCCCCGCATGACGTCGGGCGCATCGGCCTGGCGCTGGGCAAGCCCCGGCACGATACGGATGTCGCGGCGCTGGCCGGGGATGCGCGCAGCGCCGGCAAGGATGGCGCCGATCGGCGCCGGCACGGTGACATAGGGCGCCTCCAGCCAGCCCTGGCGCGAGCCGGCCATGCCGCAGATGATGACGGGCATCGCTTCCGGCGCGCCCATCGCCACCAGATGTCCTTCGAGGATGGTCGAAAACCCGGCGGCCTGCGCAGTGATCAGCCCGTCGTCGCCGCGGCGCTCGGCAAGGACGTTTCCGGCCTCATCGATCAGCCAGACCCGGAGACGGGTTGTGCCCCAATCGACGGCGGCAACGGCCGGCACCTTGTTCGGAAATCCTGGGCTCACAGGAAGCCCCCATCGACGATCAACATCTGTGCGGTCAGCATCCGCGAAGCGTCCGACGCCAAGAACAGCACCGTGCCGACAATGTCTTCCGGCTGCATAACCTGCTTGATGCATTGCTTGGCAACGTGGGCGGCGAGCGCCTGTTCGGTGACCCAGAGCTCCTTCTGCCGCTCGGTGATCACCCAGCCGGGTGCGATCGCATTGACACGAATGCCGTCGGCGCCGAGCTTGCCGGCAAGCCCCTTGGTCAGGCCGACGATGCCGGCCTTGGCGGCGGTATAGGCCGGCATGTCGG
>NZ_RZSX01000049.1:0-14450 GCF_004023105.1 Mesorhizobium sp. M5C.F.Ca.IN.020.32.2.1
AAATAGCCTGATGTGCCGGCGATATCGGCAAGCGCGTGGAAGCCGGAAGGGACGAACAGGGCAGCGAGCAGCAGCCGGGAGACGAGAAGCAGCGCATTGCGGAACATCGTGACCCCCTTGCCGGCGCCCGGTCAGGCCCGTGCCGGCTCAGCGAACCTTGCAGGGCTGTCGCTGAAATCGGCAAATCGGCACACACAGAGACAACGAAAAAAGGGCGCGAAAAATTCCGCGCCCCTTGCTGCACTAGTTATTAGCCTGCGTCAGCCGCGCTTGGCGTCGACCGAATAGGCGCCGGCGCCTGAGGAAGCCAGCACGAGGAAGCCGCCGGCAATCGCCAGGTTCTTCATGAAGCTGATCATCTGCATCTGATCGGCCCAGCCGGTGTGGGCGACCAGTCCCGTGGCGACGGTGAAGATTGCCAGCACCCAGGCGGTGATCCGGGTCTGAAAGCCGATGAGGATGGCGAGACCGCCAAGCAGCTCGATCAGGCCGACGACAATCGCCGTTACGGTCGGCATCGGCAGGCCCATGCTGGCGAAGTAACCGGCGGTGCCGGCGATCGCAGTGAGCTTGCCGAAACCGGAAAGCACGAAAATGACTGAAAGCAGAACGCGGCCAAGCAGGATGGTGGCCGAGGCGTTGGAAACGGTGCCGGAACCGGCAACGGATGTATTGGTGGACATGATGGGCTCTCTCTCCGGAAGGGTTGCGTTACCCATCCACATAGAGCAGGGCGACTGTTCACCAAAGATGCAGATTTGGTTACAGATTGTTCACAGCAGTAACGTTTTTGCGATCAGCTCAAAATCATCCCGGATGCGTCATGTCCTCCGGGCGCACCAGGCGGTCGTAGTCGGCCTCGCTGACCAACCCGGTGGCCAGCGCTTCCTCGCGCAAGGTTGTGCCCTTCTTGTGCGCCGTCTTGGCGATTTTGGCGGCGTTGTCGTAGCCGATGGTCGGCGCCAGCGCCGTCACCAGCATCAGCGAGCGGTCGAGTGCGGCCTTGATGTTCTCTTCCCGCGCCTCAATACCCGCGACGCAATTGTCGGTGAACGAGATGGAGGCGTCGGCGAGCAGCTGCACCGATTGCAGGAAATTATAGGCCATCAGCGGGTTATAGACGTTGAGCTCGAAATGGCCCTGGCTGCCGGCGAAGGTCAGTGCGGCATTGTTGCCGAACACCTGGATGCAGACCTGCGTCAACGCCTCGCATTGGGTAGGGTTGACCTTGCCCGGCATGATCGATGAACCCGGCTCGTTTTCCGGCAGCGACAGTTCACCGAGGCCGGAGCGCGGGCCGGAGCCGAGCAGACGAATGTCGTTGGCAATCTTGAACAGGGCGCCGGCGCAGGCGTTGATGGCACCATGCGAAAACACCATGGAATCGTGCGCGGCCAGCGCCTCGAACTTGTTCGGCGCGGTGACGAAGCCGATGCCGGTGATGTCAGCGATTCGCGCCGCCACCTTCTCGGCAAAGCCGATCGGCGCGTTGAGGCCGGTGCCGACGGCCGTGCCGCCTTGCGCCAGTTCCTGCAGGCCGGGCAGCGTCATCTCGATGCGTTTGATCGACGAGGCGACCTGAGCGGCATAGCCTGAAAATTCCTGGCCAAGGGTGAGGGGCGTCGCGTCCTGCGTATGCGTGCGGCCGATCTTGATGATGTGGGCGAAAGCTTTGGTCTTGGCTTCGAGCGCCGCATGCAAATGCTTCAGCGCCGGCAACAGGTCGTGCACGATGCGCTCGGCGCAGGCGATGTGCATGGCCGTCGGATAGGTATCGTTCGACGACTGGCTCATATTGACGTGGTCGTTGGGGTGCACCGGTTTCTTGGAGCCCATGACGCCGCCCAGCAGTTCGATCGCCCGATTGGAGATCACCTCGTTGGCGTTCATGTTGGATTGCGTGCCCGAGCCGGTCTGCCAGACGACCAGCGGGAAATGATCGTCGAGCTTGCCGTCGATGACTTCCTGAGCGGCTTCGACGATCGCCTTGCCGATGGCCGGGTCGAGCCGCTTCAGCTCCATATTGGTTTCGGCCGCCGCCCGCTTGACGATGCCGAGCGCGCGAACGACCGACGCCGGCTGCTTTTCCCAGCCGATCTTGAAATTGCCAAGCGAACGCTGCGCCTGCGCGCCCCAATAACGGTCGGCGGCGACGTCGATGGGACCGAACGTGTCGGTTTCGGTTCTGGTCTCTGGCGCGCTCACTTGTGTCTCCAGTCTGTCGAATTCGGCACCGGCGTATCGCGTTGCACAAACGGCTTCAAGCGGAGATTGCGAGCCGCAAGGATGCAAATCGTTTGAAGGAACCTCACTTCCTTCAACCGCAGGGGGAGAAGGAAGAGGCTTGCCTCTCACCGCCCAAGCAGCGACTGTGAGGTTGCAGATAGGCGCAAGGTCTTGGTCGATCTAGCCAGACATGACTGGGCCTCCCGCTCGAGTGCCTGCCACTCCGGGAAACTGGCAAGGGCTGCCTCGTGGCGGGCATGGGCGTCCGCGCTGTCGAACGCGGTGACGCTGATGAAGACGTTTTCACCTGATCTCACCGGCAGGCGGGGAAAGCTGTTTTCGGCATGTTCGGTAACAAACGCAGCAAGTGGCCGTGCGCCAAATTCCGCCAGCGTGGCAATGGCGTCGGTTTCGAAGCGGCTGGCGAAGTCGGCCTCGGCGCCGGGCCGCAGATGATGAATCTTGATGACAACACTATCCGACAAGCGATTGTCTCCACTTCGCTTTTCGGAAGCCGGCACGGCTGTCCGTTGTGAGCCTGTCAGCTGGAAACCCGCGCCCGGCCATGCCGGTTTCAGCAACAGCACGTCGTCGGAGGAAATCATCGTGGCGTTGGCGGCATCGCGCCAGGCCGCCCATACGGGTCCCTCGTAGAAAGCGGTCAGCGCATTTTTCCGCGCTTCCATACCGTCGAAGCCGCGCAGCCAGACGAACATGTCAGGCCGGTCGAGATCGCGGAACTGACCGATGATCGTCATCCCCGCCGCTTCCTGACCATCGATCAGGTGACCGTCGAAGATGTCGATCAGCGTGTCGCGCCGGCCAGGTTTCAGTGTGTATTGCCTGAGCTCGACGACCGGCGAGGCGGTGAGGCTGGATTTCGACGGGGCATTCGGGGGCAGGCTCATCGCACAGTCTCCAAAACAGGGTGTTCATCCTGTTTATAAACAGACCGGTTGTCCTGTTTTGTCAATCTGCTATCGTATGGAAATGTCAGCAGAGATGATCGCTCGCCTGAAGATGCGGCCCGGGAAACGCACCAACGACCCGGACGGCCTGCGCAAACGCGTGCTCGATGTGGCCGAAGCCTCCTTTCAGGTGCGCGGCTACCACGCTTCCAGCCTCGGCGACCTGATGGTGGCGGCGGGCGTCACCGGCGGCGCGCTGCATCATCATTTCCCGACCAAGAAGGCGCTAGCGCTGGCGGTGATCGAGGAGCGGGTCTCCGCGGCCGTCGAAGAAACATGGATCGCGCCGGTGCAGGCGGCAGGCTCGGCGCGCGAGGGCGTGCGCAGCGTGTTCGAGGCCGTGGCGGCGGAACTGGAGCAACAGGGTTTCGTGCGCGGTTGCCCGCTCAACAATCTGGCGCATGAACTGTCGCTGGCCGATGCGGATTTTCGCGCTGCCCTTGCCGGCATCTTTTCGGCATGGCGCCAGGCTATCGCCGACAAGGTACGGGCCGACCAGCAGGCGGGCAGGGAGCAGGGCACCGATCCGCAGCGCTTCGCCGCGCTTGCGGTCGCGACCTATTCCGGCGCCATGTCGATGGCCAAGACGGCGCAGGATTCTGGTGTGCTGCGCGATTGCCTGAACGCGCTGGAGCAGGGAGCTTCCCCAGTTTCGTCATCCAAGGGCGGAGCAGGAGCGAAGCGACGTCGCAGGGTGCTGCGGCAGTACAAAGCCTTTTGATGCCGGAGCGCCAGTCGCCCTCTGCCCTGCCGGGACTTAATTCGGCAGCGGTTTGATCACCTCGTAGCCGACCACGCTTTCGCCGCTGGTGCCCTCGTCATAGCGCCTGGCCAGAACGGCCTGCAGGTCGGGCGCGTACAGCGCGGTGAATTCATCCTGTGTCTTGCCGGCCTCGTTCTTGATCGTCTGCCGGACGGCGAGCACGTTGTATTTGCAGTCGCCCAGGCTGAAGGTCTCCTTGCCCTTGACGTTGATCTCGAGCGTCTCGGTGCCCTTCGGTTGTTCGTTTGCTGCGAGACGGACGAATATGGTCTTGCTCTTCGCCCCGGCCTTGAGCGGAAACAGCTTTCTGAGATCGGAAAACGGGATCATGGCAAGCTGACCGGTCTCGCTGTCGCGAAACACCTCGATCAGGCCACCGAACAGAAACTGCGTCTGCGGCGATTGGGATTGGTATTCGTTGGCAACCGACACCATTCCAGCCGCCGCCGGTCGAAACTCGCTGTGGATGCCGGGCCTTTCGAGAATGAAGCCGGCCTTGGCGGCTTTGGCGTCGAAACACTCGGCACCATGAGCGGCGCTCGCCAGGATGGTAAGTGCCGTGCCGATGGATATAGTCTTCATAGCGTCCTCGTCTGCCCGGCAAGTTGAGTCCTGACACTGAAGGAATGCCAGACCTGCGGCATCGTGTCGACATACCGTTCGAGCCAACTGGACGAAGAGGCGCCGGCTGTGCTGAATCTCGCGTCATGAATGGCATCTCGGCAGGATCACTCTCCCGGCGCAGCTTCCTGGCACAGGCGGCAGCGTTGGCTGCAGCCGGCTCCCTTGCGCGACCGGCGCTCGGAGGGACCGGGCAGGGCATTCCGCCTGTCGACGCCACCTTCCTGTTCGTCGCCGATGTCCATGCCTGCCGCATGGCCAGCGGGCTGAGCCCCAATTGTCAGCAGGAAGGCAAGACCGACGCCGCCTTGCTGCGCAGTGTCGCCGCCTTGAACGCCATCGGCGAGAAGGACTGGCCGGCCGAAATCAACGGCATCGGCACCGGACTGCGCTCGGCCGGCAGCCGCATTGGCACGCCGCTCGGCCTCGTCGTCGGCGGCGACATGACCGACGACGGCGGCGGCCAGGTCACCCAGCCCAGCGAAGGCACGCAGCTGCTCCAGTTCAGCCAGCGTTACCAGCAGGGTGTCGGCCCCGATCGCGTACATATGCCGGTCTATGTCGGGCTCGGCAACCATGATCTCGACCAGAACGGCCCGCCGCAGCACGTCGACTGGTACCGCCGCGAAATGCGCGATTATGTCGAGATCAACCATCGTGCCGGCGTGTTCTTCAAGCCGCCGGTGCCGGCCACCAGTTACGATGTCGACACCGACTGCTACTCATGGGACTGGGGCGGCCTGCATCTCGTCCAGACGCACCGTTTTGCCGGCGACGCCGGCCACGGCGCGGTATCCAGCCTACCATGGCTGGAGCGGGATCTGGCGACCTATGCAGCGGATCGCCGCCCCGTCATCCTGTACCAGCACTATGGTTGGGATGTTTTTTCGACCGAACGCTGGAATGCCGCCAAAAGCACCTTCGACGATGACGGTACCGGTCCGCCGCATTGGTGGAGCGAGGCGGACCGGCAGGCGCTGCTGGCGGCGCTGAAGGGCTACAACGTCGTCGGCATATTCCACGGCCACCAGCACGAGACACCAATGATCTACCGCCGCGACGGGCTCGACCTGTTCAAGCCGAAGGCCGCCTATATGGGCGGCTTCGCGCTGGCGCGAGTGACCAGCGACAGCATGGACGTTGTGCTTGGCGAAGCCACCGGCGACAACGGCGAGGTCGCTTTCACCAACGCTTTCTCCAAGCGTCTTAGTTTTTAGCCGGCGGCCGAGCCGCCTTTTTGTTCACCCGCCGGGCGATCTGGCGAAGGCAGGTCTGGAGACGCCGTTCGAGACTGCTCTGTGCCGACCGGGCCCGGCTGGCACATCACCAATCCTGCGAAAGCAGGCCTCGATCAGCGGCGCGCGTCAACAAAATCGTCATCAGGCCATCCGAACAGGAACGCTGAACACGAGCTGCAGTTGACAAGAGGAGAGGATCGGCATAATAGGTAACCAAATGGATACGTATGATGCCGCAGGCTGACCATGACCGTTCCGTTTTCAGGGCCATCGCCGACCCGACCCGACGCGCCATCCTCGACCGATTGCGCCTGGGGCCGGCGCCCGTCAACGAACTTGCCTCGGCCTTTTCGCAGAGCCGGCCGGCGATCTCCAAGCATCTGCGGGTCCTGCGTGAGCTGCGCGTCGTCTCCGAGCAGAAGATCGGCCGCGAGCGGCTCTATCGGCTGGAGCCGGCCGAGCTCAAGGACGTGGCCGACTGGATCTTGCCCTATCGCGATTTCTGGCAGGCGAGCCTCGGCAATCTGAAATCCTATCTCGAGAGCGAATGATGACCAGCAACGACAGACCGCGCGCATTCGCAGACGTTTCGTCGGGCACCATCCTTGCCACTGTGACGATCGCAGTGCCGCCGGAGCGCGTGTTTCACGCACTGACCGCTGAAGACCAGATCCCGCTCTGGTGGGGTTCGGACGAACAGTACCGAACGACCAGACATATCGCAGACGTGCGGCCGGGCGGCGCTTGGCGTTCGGAAGGCAAGGGCGCCGACGGCGAGGAATTCCATGTCCAGGGTGAGTATCTGGAGGTCGACCCGCCGCACAGGCTGGTGATGACGTGGAAGGCGCCGTGGGACGGCGACAATGTTACTACCGTCGTATACATGCTGGAAGCGGTCGAGGCAGGAACCCGGCTGACCCTGCGCCATCAAGGTTTTGGTGCGCGCAAGGAGTCGTGCCGCGCCCACGGCTCCGGCTGGGAGCACGTGCTCGGTTGGCTGGGCGATTTCCTCACCAGCGAGGGGAACGGCAAGCCACAGGCCGTGTTCCACTGCAGGCTCATACCGCCACGGTCCGATTTCGCCTTCACGATGACCGCTGCGGAAGAGGCGCTGATGAAGCAGCATTCGGACTATCTGCACCGCAAACTCGCCGAGGGCAGGGTGCTTTTGTTCGGACCGGTCGCCGATCCAGCCGGGCCATGGGGCCTTGGCATCGTGCGGGCCGAAGACGAACAGGGCGCCAGGGAACTGACCGAAGCTGATCCGACGGTGCGCTCCGGGCTGGGCTTCCGCTACGAGATTCTGCCGTTGATCACCGCGGTGACGTGAGCGCGGTTCCTCCGACGCATGCAAGAACGCCCCTCGTGCTTCTGCGCGGGGGGCGTCCTGTTGTCGTCAGCCTTTCTCAAGATCGCTCTTTCAAAATAACTTTCGACATAGGCAAAATGCACGAGAGCCAAAACGGTTCCCGCATGTCGGTGTGATTTTGCAGTCGGGTTCCGTCGATTCCGCGCAGACAGCGGCAGCGAGATATCACCGGCCGGCAAAAGCAAAAATTGACGCAAAAGAAGTCTAAAAGCAATTCGTCGATAATTGTTTGACCGACTTATCCGCGTGTCCAGGCGCGCCTTTGACGAACTTCCCCCATCAAAATCGAGACAACCGGTGAACGGCGATTTCCAGCGCATGACCCGGGAAACATCACTTTCCAGAAAGGATCATGCGCAAATGAGAAAGTGTCAGCGGGTTCAACTGGACGCGCGGCGCTTCAGCGGGAGGCCAGGCAATGCCTGGCCTTTTGCATTTCGCGCTTCAAAAATCGGAAAAGAGCACCGCGCGTTCGCTTGAACGTGTTAAGGATGCTCAGCAATTTGAATCCGACTGCCGTTGCTTGGTGCGTGGTCCTGGTCGAAAGACCGGTCTCGCCATTTTGCGGCATCATGCTCCGAACCGGGAGAAAGACCTTGACCGCCACTTCAAAGAAACCCCGCGACCAGGCCGAATCCATCTTCAGCAAGGCCCAGACCCAGTCCATGTCGCTCAACCGCATCATTTCCGAACAGGATGCTGTCAGCGAGGCCCGGGAAGCCAAGACCGCGCGGCTGCGCGAACTGCGCCTGGAAAAGGCAGCCGACGAGATGGCTGCGACCGCCGCGCTCGCAGCCTCGCCGAAGCGCGTGGGCAAACGCTGATGGCCACCAAGCGCCTCCCGCAAAAGGCGATCGCCGCCGATTCGACCATCGCCGATATCGTGGGAGAGCTCGACAAGCCGGTCGAATACGTCCGCCGGGTGCTCGAGAAGCTGGAGCGCTGCAAGCGCGCCCATGGCGATGCCCAGGTCAGGCTCGGCGTGCGTGGCCGCTCCGAATGCCCGAACTATCTGATCGAGTATGTCCGCGAAAATGCCAAGACCCACGAGCGCGTCACCCATCAGGATGCCGCCTATAGTGGCAGCACGCATCGCGAGCTGGCGCCCCGGCACATCGAGGAGACCAGGAACTGGTCGCCCGAGGAAATGAACATCACGGCGGTCTCAGCGCTGATCGGCCGCCTTCGCAACTCGAATGCGCCATCATCGCGTTTCTCCGACGAGGATTGATATGGCCATAAAATTTTCCGCCAGGGATCAGCCGGCAGCATCCGGTGGCACCGCAAAGCTGGCCAAGCCGGCCGCCGCGCCGAAAGCCGACGTTACCGCCGAGGCCGCGACCGATCTGTTCAAGTCGCCGGCGGAAGCGGCGGCGCGCAAGACCAGGAAGAAGAAATAGCGTCTTTGCCGCGAAACGCCGATCTGAATCCGGTTGCGTCAGGGCTGCTTGCCTTGGCGAGCGCCGGAGATTTTTCGCCTCTCGAGGAGCGCGCCGCCCCTCTCTTCGATTGCCAGAGCTGCGGCGCCTGCTGTTCCTATTCATCCGAATGGCCGCGCTTCTCGACCGAGGACGACGCGCAGCTCGACCGGATCCCGCAAGACTATGTGGCCGCCGACGAAGCGGGCATGCGCTGTGACGACGTACGTTGCTCGGCGCTTGCCGGCGAGGTCGGCAAGTCGACCGCCTGCGGCATCTACGAGGTCCGACCGGACGTCTGCCGCGCCTGCATGCCCGGTGGCGACGATTGCCTGATGGCGCGTCGCAGCCATGGCCTGCCGAGGCTGTGATAACGGGCGTCAGATAGTGTTTTTGTATATCAGGCCATCTTTCATGATGATTTTGAAGTTGTTGGCTGGATCGGCCACCACGTCGAGGTTCTCCAGCGGATTGCCTTCGACGAGCAGGAGGTCCGCGAGCGCGCCTTCTTCGATCACGCCGAGTTTCCCCGGATAGGGGTTGCGACGGCCCGACAGCGCGAGGAGCTCGGCATTGGTCCCAGTCGCCATGACGAGCGCTTCGGCAGGCGTGTACCAACGCGCGAGCGACGCCAGAATTGCCCCCTGCTGCTTCGCCAACGCGCGGGAGAACAGGACATCGGTGCCCCATGCCGTCTTGATCTTGTGTTTCTTCGCGAGTTCGTAGGTCCTGCCGATGCCCGGCCACACCTCATCGGCCTTGGCTCGCTCGACCGAACCCTCTTGGAGGCCTGTCCTCATCAATTCGGGGAGCGGCTGCAAGCTCAGCCAGATGTCCTTTTCGGCGATCAGCTTGGCGGTTGCCTCGTCCATGAGGAAGCCGTGTTCGATGCACTTGACACCAGCCGCGATAGCCTTCCGGATCGCATCCGAGGTGAAGGCGTGCGCGGCGACGTAGGTGCCCCAATTCTCGGCAATTTCAACGGCGGCCCGCAGTTCGGGCTCGGTGAAGGTGGTGACGTCGAGCGGGCTGTGGGGCGACGACACTCCGCCGCCCGCTGTCAACTTGAGCAGCGCGGCCCCCTGCATGAACTGCTCGCGGGCACGCAAACGAACCTCGTCGGGGCTGTCCACAACTATGCTGCCGCCGTTCCTCTCCATGGGAGTGAACAAGCCGCCGATCGTCCGAGGCAAGTCGCTGAGCTGGCGGAAATCTCCATGCCCGCTGGTCACGGTGATCATGGCTCCGGACGGATAGATGCGCGGTCCCGCTATGATGCCTTGATCTATCGCGCGCTTGAGGCCGAACGCCGGCCCGCCCACGTCGCGAACGGTGGTGAAGCCGCGCATCAGCGTATCCGTCGCCTCGTCGCCGGCCGCAAGATTGGCGAAGCCGACGTCGCCCATCGCCTCTGCCGGCGTGGACGCAATCAGCATTGCGTGCCAATGCGCATCGATCAGCCCCGGCATTAGCGTTCGCCCGTTGCCGGCAATGCGCCGCGCGCCTTCGGCCGCGATGGGACTTGCCGAGATCCGCGCGATCACATTGCCCTCGACCAGCACATTCGATGGGGCCGAAAGTGCAGCGCCTTTTCCGTCGAAGATGCGGACGTTTTCGAAAAGCACGTCGTCAGCGGCCGCAGTTGCGCAAAGTCCGAGCACGAGGGCTGCCGCAAGCATTTCTCTGCCCGAGCGAAGGATCATGAAAGCCGTGCGTGCAGAGAAAACGGCTGCGGCGCAGGACACGGCATGCGCCACGACCTCGCTTTTTGTCAGCTCCTGCGATCCAAAGGATTTGTGACACATGACGGTTATCCTGCTTCAGGAGGAGGTGGTCACGGCGCAAGGACAAGATCTAGCTTATACGGCATGGTCGTCAAGAAGCGTTCCAGACTGGTCTCTTTCGCGGTGAAGGGTCGTTCGAAGGTCAGGCCGATCGTGGTGATACCAGGGCAAGCAGTGCATGGTTCGCCTGAGGAAGCCATCAGAAAGCGCGCCCGGAATGAGTGGGAAGTAGCCGTGGGTTCATCTGCCAGAACAAGCACGTTGCCAAGAGCGGGATATTCGCCTTGGTCTTTCCTGCGAGGCAGCCGCCCAGAACCCAGGAGAAGGATTGGGACGGGCTACCCTGTCGCTCCAGTCTTGTCACTTAGGTCGGGGCACGCGACCAGGCGCCCACTTCCGAGCGGCTCACGATCACGCTACCCGCCTCGATTTCGAGCTGCATGCGCTGTCCCAAAGTTTCAATATCGACCTCAGCGGCCGTCGCAACTCCCCGGCTCTGTATTTCCGGCAGCATCGTGACAATGAGTTCAGCGGTCTGGTGTGACCAGTCGAAACCGCTCCTGGTTCCCCAACAACCGCTTCCAAGTGCATTGAGAGCGCGGTTAATCCTGCCGCGCGGAAGCCGCATCGAGCTCGATACCCATATTGGTCTCGATACCGCTGCGCCGGAACGTCTCGACGATCCATCGACAGCAGTCGTTGTAGGTCGGCGCTGGCGGCTGGATCGACAGCCGTTCCAATCCGGCTCATGGAAGACGACGGTCCCACCAGGCCGGAGGTGACGAGCGACGCCACGCAGCATGGCCACAGCATCGGCTTGAAAGATCAGAACATAGCGGCCGATCACGGCGTCGAACGGTCGGTCGAACGAGAGTGCCGCGGGATCGCCTTCATGGAAGCTGACTTTCTGGATCGGATGCGCCGCCGCGCGCCCCTCCGCCGCCGCAAGAGCCGCCGGAGCCCGATCTGCGCCGATTACCTGACCTTCGCTGCCAACCATCTCGGAAACCAGGAATGTAACGTCGCCCGCGCCACAGCCGACGTGGAGCACGCGCATCCCGGGTCTTATACCCGCAGACAGCAAGATTCTTCGCGTGATCGGGTTAATGATGCCCGCCTGATGGCTGAGACGCCTGATCTCACGATCGGAATGGACGAGAGTATACGGGACGTGAACGTCGACACGTGCGCCATCAGCGACTTCCATGGCGTGCCCCCCTCACACGACTGTTCCCCAAAGGCAAGATCGCGTAAGTCGACGACTATGCGCCGATGCGGCGGCCAGTCCACCAGACTGGCTGTTGACCTCAATGCGAATGTCGCTTCAGGGGCAATGCTTGAAATGAGACACTACCTGGCCCCCGGGCTGGCTTGTGCCCGCGCGGTTCGCTGGCTACCTTGCCGACGGGCAGGTCACAGGAGGATCATCCGTGAGCATCGAATTCTTGTTGACCTCGCTGATTGTCGTGGCTTCGCCCGGCACAGGCGTTCTCTATACCCTGAGCGCCGGGCTTTCGCGTGGCGCGCGCGCCAGCATCATCGCTGCTTTCGGCTGCACGCTCGGCATCATTCCGCATATGGCGGCCGCCATCACCGGTCTGGCGGCGCTGCTGCACACCAGCGCACTCGCCTTCGAGACTCTGAAATATCTGGGCGTCGCCTACCTGCTCTACATGGCGTGGAACACGCTGAAAGAGAGCGGCAGCTTGAGCGTCGGGCAGGATGTCGCGCCGCGCTCGGCCGGCAAGGTGATTACCTCAGGCATCCTCATCAATATCCTCAACCCGAAGCTGTCGATCTTCTTCTTCGCCTTCCTGCCGCAATTCGTCAGCACCACCGAACCGCATGCGCTGTCGAAGATGCTGGAGCTCAGCACCGTCTTCATGCTTTTGACCTTCGTCGTCTTCGTCGGCTACGGCATCTTCGCCGCCTCGATCCGCAGCCATGTCGTGTCGCGGCCGATGGTACTGACCTGGATGCGCCGCACCTTCGCTGGCGCCTTCGTCGCGCTCGGCGCAAAACTGGCGCTGACCGAGCGGTAGCACCCTTTGGCTACCCCTTGACATATCCCATCGCCTCGACGATCTGCCCGTCCGCTACGCGCATCAGATTGACGCCGCGGATGGAGTTGCCGTCGGCACGCCAGTAACGCCAGCGGATTGTCGCGCGATCACCGGCGACGAACGTCTCTTCAAGGTCGAAGCGGGTGCCGGGTTCGCTGGCGATTGCCGACCATAGGCCGACGCACGCCTCCCGTCCGGCATGGCGGGCGCCATTTGGTGCCGGCATGGTATTTTCGATGACGCAGTCCTCGGCCACCAGGCCCGGGAGTGCCGACGGATCATGATTTTGGAACACGTCGTTGAAGCGCCGCATGATCTCGGCCGTCCGTCTGGATTGGTCGTCTGGATGGACGAGCATGATGCTATTCTGTTCCATCTTGGCACCTCCTGATTTCATTTTTCCGCAGCGGCGGCCGTGACGAGGTCGGCCTTGAGCCTGATATCCGCCACGCCGGCCAAAGCTCGGGAGACCAGGCATGTCGTCTTCGCGGATTGGGCAAGCCGCTGGAATTCCTCGGGCGCCAGGCCCGGGACTTCGGCTTCCGTTTCAAGCTCGATGCGGGTGATCGTCGGTCCGGCCGTGCTGATGCCGAGATGCACCTTGGCGACGGTGTGGATCCGTACGGGGACATGGCCGCCGCTGCCTGCTATTGCGCTCAGCGCCATTGAAAAGCAGCCGGCATGCGCCGCCGCAATCAGTTCCTCCGGATTCGTGCCGGGACCGTTTTCGAAGCGCGACGGGAAGGAATAGGCGCCTTCGAAGACGCCGCTGCCAAGCCGAAGGCGGCCCGAACCTTCTTTTAACGACCCCTGCCATTGGGCCTCTGCTTCACGGATGGTCATTTTATCGTTCTCCTCTTACACGAATGCCGTCAAGATATATAGACTGATCTACATATTATGTAAACCGATTGTCATATCTAGTGCAAGGTCTATAATGCTGACTCCTGACAGAGGTTGACATGGCCAACGAAACCCGAACCCGCATGATGGAGGCGACGGCGCTGCTGCTGAGGCAGCGCGGCTATCACGGTACTTCGCTCAACGACATTTTGAGCGCCTCCGGTGCGCCACGAGGATCGCTCTATTTTCATTTTCCGGGCGGCAAGGACCAACTGGTCATCGAAGTGACGCGCGACAGCGTTGACAAGGTAACTCAAAGGCTTGGCGAAGAGCTGGCTGCCGAAAAAGATCCGGCGGTGGCCGTCCACCATATCTATCAGTCGGTCGCGCGCATGCTGGAGGACAACCAGTTCACGCTTGGCTGCCCGATCGCGCCCGTGGTGCTGGACTCGCCGACCGACGTGCCGGAGCTGGCCGAACTGTGCCGGTCGGCTTTCGAGCAATGGATAGGCTTGCTGCAGGCGGCCTTCGTCAGGGCAGGGGTGCCCGAGCGCCGCGCCCGGGCTCTGGCGCTGCTTGTCGAATCATCGCTGGAAGGGCTGATGGTGATCGCGCGCGCCACCCGCGACCGCGCCCCGGTGCTGGCGGTGGCCGATGAGGTCGCCGCGCTGATAGAAGGTGCCTTGCCGGCCAAAGAGGTCGCGGTGACGGCGGGCTGATATTTTATGGCCTTGATCGCATCGAAGCCGGCGCGGAGCCCTGCCGAAAGCGCCGAAGGCCGAACAAGAGATGGCTCCAGCCCTGCGATCCATGCCGTAACTATTGCCAAAGCGTACAGCGGTACAGGAGGTCTCGCCCGCCGATCGCGGCTGGCACGGCGATTGAGGTGCGTAACAAATAAAAAGGGCGGCATCGCTGCCGCCCTTTCCGTATCTGAAGGCTGATGGGCTGGATTAGAAATCCATGCCGCCACTCAAGCCCGCTTGCGGGCTTGAGCATTATCAGTTCATGGGCGTGCTGATGGATTTCCTTAGAAATCCATGCCGCCACTCAAGCCCGCTTGCGGGCTTGAGCATTATCAGTTCATGGGCGTGCTGATGGATTTCCTTAGAAATCCATGCCGCCACTCAAGCCCGCTTGCGGGCTTGAGCATTATC
>NZ_RZSX01000004.1:0-24795 GCF_004023105.1 Mesorhizobium sp. M5C.F.Ca.IN.020.32.2.1
CTCTTAAGTGAACACAGCCCGCGCTCATACGATCCATGCCACCACATGTGCATCCTCGCGGGGCGAAATCGAAATCCTCGGCAGCAACAGTCGTCACGACAAATGCGCCCGCAGCCTTGGCAAACTGAATCGCCTGATGCCCGACAACGCCGGCGCCGCCATGGATGAGAACCCGCTGCCCGGATTTGAGGGTCGCCATGGTCGAAAAGCCCCTGCCATGCTGTAATGCCGGCAAGCCGCACGGCGGCGGCTTCCACATGGCTTAGACGTTCCAGTTTTGCTGCCGCTTCCGTCGCCTTGACCACGACGTATTCGGCGTTACCGCCGCGGTCATTGCCAAGCATGGCAAAACATCGGATCGCCCTTCTTCAAAGTTGCGCCCGCGTGCCGGACAGCTCCACCACGCCCGATAGATCGCGGCCGAGCGTAACGGGCAGATCCCCGCCCGCCGGATTGCGAGCTGGAAGTTCCGATGATTTCCGGGGCCGGTCGTGGTTATTCAAAGACCGTTCTCTCGGGCTCTACGAGAGACCCCTTGCGCAGAGATCATCCTGTGAGATTCCCGCAATCTCGTCAGGGAACTTTTCTTGAGGGACATGGTTGAAATGTGCGGTCGAAAGAACCCGGGCCCGTGCCAAGGAGATTCGCCATGAAGCTTCGCGAGTTGATGGACCAAGTAAAGGATCTGCCGCCGGATACTCTGGTCTGTGCCGCCGAGATTGACGAAGCCTTTGCAGCCAACATCGCTGGCATAGAAACAATAGAAAGCGCCCGGATCGAAAGCCGCAAGCCGGACGGCACCGAAGCCGTCGAACTCGCCAACGGGAACGACAAGGTTGTCGTAATCCGCTGGTGAACCGCTTTCTCATGCTGGAGCCGTCGCATGCTTGATCACTCAGCGCTGGAGGAGTCGCAGACCATGTTCCCGGTATTGAACAAACGACTTTGCGCCGGCCTGACCGCCGGAGTTCTGATGCTCTCGGCCGGCGGCTTTGCTCCGCTCGCAGCCCAGGAAATCCCGAACGACTTCACGGCAATCGTGCGCGAGAAAATTCCGGCCGTGGTCGCAATAACCACCCGACAGATTATCCAAGACCAGGCGACGTTGAACGACCTTCTTAGTCCTTTCTATGGCCGCGGCCTGGGACCGCCTCAACCGCGGGTGCGAGAGGCTCTTGGCTCCGGCTTTGTGATCAGCCCCGATGGATACATCGTCACCAACAACCATGTCGTTGCCGATGCAAGCGAAATTCATGTCGTATTCTCGGACAAGGAGACGCTGCCTGCGCGGCTCGTCGGCCGCGATGCGGCAACCGACCTCGCGGTGCTGAAGATCGACCCACGGCCCGACATGACAACGACCGCCTGTGGTGACTCAGATGCAGTACAGCCCGGCGCATGGACCATCGCGATCGGCAGTCCGTTCGGACTCGGTGGGACCGTCACCGTCGGCGTGCTTTCGGCCCGTTCGCGCGACATCAATGCCGGTCCATACGACGACTTTCTCCAGACCGACGCCTCAATCAATCGCGGCAATTCCGGCGGCCCGCTGTTCAATGCGCGCGGCGAAGTGATCGGGGTCAACACGGCCATCGTATCTCCCACAGGTGGCAGCATAGGGATTGGCTTTGCGGTACCATCCCGCACCGCCCGCAACATCGTCGACCAGTTGATCCGCACCGGCCGGATCGAGCGCGGTTTCATCGGAGTACGTCTCCAGGAGATCACGCCGTCGATTGCTGAGGCGCTTGGAATACCCGACAGCAAGGGAGCGCTGGTCGCTTCGGTCGAACCCGGCAGTCCGGCAGAGCAGGCAGGCATACAGGCAGGAGACGTGATTACACGCTTTAACGGCAAGGACATCCAGAACGTCCACGATTTGACGCTCGCGGCTGCGAGCCAAACGCCGGGAACAAAAACGACGCTGACAAGAAATCGTGGAGGCAGCCAACAGGAAATAGCTCTGACCATCGGACAGCGCAACGATGAGGAGCAACAGACCGGCGCCGTTCCAAAGTCGGAAACGGCCGACACACGTCTTGGTTTGTCGCTCAGCCCAATCCCGGATGAGGCGCGCCAGCAGCTCGGACTCCAGCCGGACATTACGGGCGTATTCGTGCAAGAAGTGGCCCCCAACGGCCTCGCCGCCGAAAACGGCATTCAGCCTGGCGATGTGATCGTCTCGGCCAACAACCGGAACGTGACGCGGCCGTCGGACATCCAAGCGGAGTGGGCGAAATCGCGCCAACAGAACAGGCCCATATTGTTCCGCATCAACAGGCAAGGACAATCGCTTTTCGTTGCCGTCGCCATGGCCAAATCTTGACGGGGCAATCTTGGCGGAAACACACGTAGCGAAAGCTTGGCCGGATGGATCACACGCCTCGCGAGAGACGGCCTTTAAGCTCGGGGGACGGGAACAACAGCCGACCCACGGTCGTTTCGTCTGATGAGTCATTCAAACCGTTGAACAGGAGGCTTCGATGAGCGCCACCGGACTCGACGTATTCGACAAGACGCTGCAGACCACAAACATCTGGCTCGACGAGATCATGGCCGAGATGGGACCGGATCGGCAGATCGCATGGCATGTTCTTGGAGCGGTGCTGCACGCGCTGCGAGATCGCATGCAGCCGGATCTTGCAGCCCACCTCGGCTCGCAGCTGCCGATCCTAGTACGCGGCGCCTATTACGACCAATATCAGCCTTCCAAGACGCCCGAGAAGTTGCGGTCGCTCGATGAGTTTCTCGCCAAAATCAAGGCGGAGCTGGAATTCACCCGGCCGGTCGATTCCAACGATGCATTCAGGGTCGTATCCAAGGTGCTCGTTCACCACGTGGACGAGGGGCAGATGACCAAGGTTTGGGAATCCTTGCCGGCAGAAATCAGGCGCGCCGCGGAAGCTCAGCAAGCGGCGTGAAATGGCGCCCAGACCTCGATGGTCTCGGCCGTAACGCTTGTTTGGGGAAATGGAAATGCCACTCACCCTTATCAGCCCTGCGTTTCCGGCGGGCGGGAAAATTCCTGAAAGGTATACCCGTGACGGCCAGAACGTCTCGCCGCCGCTGAAGTGGTCCGGGGTTCCGGATGGTGCGAAGAGCCTTGTTCTTGTCGTGCAGGATCCCGACGCGCCGAGCGGCACCTTCGGGCACTGGGCGGTGTTCAATATCCCGCCCGATGCCAGCGAGCTAGCCGAGGCGCAAGATGGCAAGCCAGGTCCGTCGGCACTTCGGCAAGGCACCAACGATTTCGGCAATGCCTATTACGACGGCCCACAGCCGCCGGTGGGACATGGCGTCCATCATTATCATTTCCGGCTGGCCGTGCTCGACGTGCCGAGCCTCAGTGTGCCGGGACAGGCGGGCGTGCAGTCTGTCTGGAAGGAAGCCCAGAAGCATGCGCTGGAGCAGACTGAGCTGGTCGGAACCTACGCACGGTAACGCCGGCCGTGTCAGTCGCCGCCTTTTTTACAGCGCGGCCGGGGCAAGCGGTTTTCGAGCCGGGCCGTGGATAACCGTGCCGTCGGCGGCGAAAATCGAGCCATGACAAGGACAATCCCAGGTGTTGTCCGCGTTGTTCCAGGTCACGGTGCAACCCTTGTGGGTGCAGGTCGCCGAAACGGGGTGGAGTACTCCTTCAGTGTCTCTCCACGCCGCGATCTTTTCGTCACCCCTGACGATCACACCGCCCATGCCGGGCGCAATGTCGTCGATGCTTGAGACAATCGATTGGCTGCGGCCATTCCTATGAAAGTCCTCGGGATAAGACCGCGCCGGATCATAGAGCTTTTGCCATGGGCTCGGCCGAGCGCAGATCAAATCCGCGATCATCGTGCCTGCGGCCGTTCCATTGGTAATGCCCCAGGCGTTGAATCCCGTGGCAATATGAAAACCGGAGGCTTTGTCCGGATCGGGTTCGCCGGCATATGGAACTCTATCGGCCGTATCATAGTCCTCGTTACACCAGCGCCACGCCGCGTCCCCAACCGGAAGGCTCATTCTTGCCCATTGTTCCAGCTCGACGAACCGTTTCGCCACGTCGCCGTCCTGGCCCGTGTCGAATTTGGGGCCGAGCGCGACCAGCAGCGGGCCTTCGGCATCGCGCCCGGTGCGGATGGAATGCGTTGGATCGTCGATGCCGATGAACATGCCGTCGACAGCAAGAGGGTCATCGATCCGGAACGCCATTGCAGTGTGGCAGCGCGGCTGGGTCCGGTTCGCCATACCGACGGGGCTCTTCACCGTCATGTTGGTGGCGACGACCACATGCTCGGCGTGGACGGTGCCGCTGTCGGTGACGACGCGCCAGCGGCTTGCCTCGCCGATCGAGATCGCGCGGCTGTTTTCGAACATCCGTCCGCCACGGGCCGTCACCGCTTGAGCCAGGCCAACCAGATACATCGCCGGATTGAACTGCGCCTGGTTTGAAAAACGCAGAGCGGCGGCCGTTTCGAAAGGGAGCGGCGCGCGCTCGAGACTATCGGCGTTCAGCCCAACTTGCCGCGCGGCCTCTGCCTCGGCCACGATCTCCGCGCGCCGGCTTGCATCGCAGGTGTAGGTATAGGCGTCTTTGGCCTCGAGATCGCAGGGAATGCCATAGTTGCGAACCCATTCCCGGATCTGGACAGCGCCGGCGGAATTCGCATCGGCATAGGCTTGCGCCAGGTCCCGGCCGAAGGTGTCGATGAGATGGTGGTAGATCAGCGCGTGCTGCGTCGTGATCTTGGCCGTCGAGCGGCCGGTCACCTGGCCGCCTGTCCGCAGGCCTTCGATGACGATCACCGACCGACCGGCCTCGCAAAGGCGAAGCGCCGTCGTGAGCCCGACAATCCCGGCGCCCACGACAATGGCCTCCGCATGGATCGAGCCCTCGAGCGGGGGATAATTCGTAGCGGGGGCTGCCGCCACCCAACAGCTTCCCGATTTTCCTGAAAGAATGGCCATTTCACCGGCATCCCATGCGTTTGAGGCATCTCCACAACCCGCGCCGACGCGAAAACGTTCCCGGATTTACGGCGCGTACCATCGGGTTACCTGAGGCAGGTGTCGCAAGCCGCTTGGCAGAGCCCAAAGAAGAGTTCGAGATATAGGATGATCCGCATCCCAGTATTCTGGCGACAAACCAATTCGTACCTTGTTTTCCCCTGTGCAATTGCGAACAATGGCATGGATTGATTCGGAGCTTGTCTATGCACGAACTGCAAGCGGCCCTGGCTGCGATGATTTTGAGCACTTCAGTCAGTTCTGGACTCGCCGATGACAATTCTCCCTTTATTTATTTTGCGACCCAAGACCCTTTCACAGACGGTCTGCCGACCAAGAATGATGTTTATGTCTTTGGTGGCGTGTTTGCGAGCGCGGCCTTCGGGGACACGATCAATGTTTTTGGTGCCGACTACACGGACAACTATATAATCGGAGCTGCATACGGTCGCGATCTCGTCGATATAGGCGCTGGTTTCGTTCTTGGTGGCGTCACCGGCGCGGCCATAAGATTTGGCCAGGACGACGATACGTCTGGCGAACTTTGGGCCGGAGCGCGACTTCGCCACCAGGGCCTTGTCATTGGTGATTTGGCGATTGCGCCCGCACTGACCGCTGGATTCAGTGCCGTTACAGGCCCTACCGAGATCGAGCGCGATCGCGAAATCCGCTACGATGGCGATGCATCATTCCTCGGCTTCGTTGGTGCGGAGCTTTCGTTCAGAGTCAGGCAAGCTCCCAATGTCGAACTTGTCTACCAACTCCACCATAGATCCGGCGCCGATGGTACAATTGGCGATATGAACGAGGGTTCTAATGCGAACACTCTTGGAATCCGATATCGCTTCTAATGCTCGCTGCTGTTGGTCTTTGGCCTGCGCCCACGTGTCCCGTATTGGGCTCACAGTGAAGACGGCGACACTTTCGTGATAGGTTTGCACGGGAGATGGCGACCGTGGCTCCAATATGGGATCACTTGTGAGCGAAGCAGCTAGGAGAAGGCGGCCGGCGGCACTTTCGGAGAAGAGGTTCTGCGGCGGTTCGGCACCGGTCTCAATGCCGATCGGCATGATAAACCATTGAAATATCAGGGCGTGCAGGGTCACCCTGTCGCGCCATTTCGCACTCACGCTATATCCTTCAGAGTGTCGAGCGGCCCTTTGAGCGCAGACCGGGGCTGGATCAACTCTGGCGCAATCAGGAAGGTCTGTGGCGTCGTCGTCGCGTTATCGATCAGCTCGAACGCCTTCGTAATCATCGCCTCAATGTTCTGCCGCACCATGATTACCGGGAAGGGCAGGAAGGAGCCGAACGGATCGTAGTCGTAGCAACCGACGACGAGCTCACTAAACATCTCCGCCGGCCGGCCCGCCATGAAACGCAGCAGACCTTCCATATTGATCGACGAATTGACGAACAGCGCGCGCGGCAGCTTGCCATGGCGTTGGTAAAACGCCTCGAAGGCACGCAAAGTTATATCGGGCGAATACCCGGAGGACTGCACACCGTCTTCAGGGTCGGCGCCCAGCAGTGCCTTCTTGGTCGCATGGAAAGCGGCGATGCGTTCGCGGCTGGCATGGTCGTTGCGGCCGCCAAACAGAAACAGCTCGTCCGGCCGCAGAGGATCGTCGTTGCCGAAGCGGCGGATGATTGCTTCCGTCAGCATCCGTGCGCCCTCATAATTGTCGCTGATCACCGAATGCGCCTTCGCTCCCGGCAGGTCGATGTTGATATGCCTCAGCCCCGCCGGTTCGCAGACCTCGTGCACGCCGTCCGGATCGGTGGCGCCGACGATGAAGAGCTGGTCGATTGAATAGGAGATCAGCGTCTCCGCGGTCCGCCGTTCCTCTTCCGGGTCGCGGCTGGCGCTAACCACGACCGGGCATTGGCCGCGGCTGCGCACATGCCCCTCAAACGTCTGCGCCATGGAGGAGAAGTAGCGATTGTCGTGGACGGGCAGCATCAGGCCGACCAGGCCCGATCGCGAGCGTCGCAAGCCTCGCGCCTGCAGATTGGTGGTGTATTGGTGGAGTTCGGCGAGGCCGAGAATTGTTTGCGCCGTACTTTCCTTGATGCGGCGCTTGCGCCAAGTGCCGTTCAGGACGGCACTCACGGTCGAGGGCGAACTGCCCGATAGCACGGACAGGTCATAGATCGTCGCCTTTTTCTTGACCCGCTGATCCATCTGGCCCTCCCGCGCGTCTTTTTAGAGCAAATATCCCGCTTGACGAGAGCTTCTCCATGCATAATAGTTTCTGCACCATCGATTGTGCAAGCGGAAACCGGTGGATAATCGATGGGGAGTGCCCGTGTTTTCGGGGAGGTTTCTAACGGCCGCCGTCGTTCGACGGCTCGAGTGTGTTCCACTAGGAACGTTATGGGAGGAGTACAGATGAAAAAGCTCATGATCGCGGCGCTTGCCGCGACCCTTTTGCTTGGCGGATCGTTCGCTGCGATGGCACAGCAGGCCGGCAAGGTCGGCGTCGTCGTAAAGATCGGCGGCATTCCGTGGTTCAACGCAATGGAGGCGGGTATCAAGGAGCGCGGCCAGAAGCTCGGCGTCGACGCGTTCATGGTTGGCCCAACCAGCGCCGATCCGGCACTGCAAGTTCGCGCCATCGAGGATCTGATCGCACAGGGGGTCAAGGTCATCGGTGTGGTGCCGAACGATGCCAAAGTGCTTGAACCGGTGCTGCAGAAGGCCAAGGACGCCGGCATCATCGTCATCACGCATGAATCGCCTGGCCAGAAGGGCGCCGACTGGGATTTCGAACTCGCGTCCGCGACCGGCTTCGGCGAAGCTCATGCCAAGCTCCTGGCGGAGAAGATGGGCGGCAAGGGTGAGTATGCAGTCTTCGTCGGCTCGCTGACGGTGCCGCTGCACAATGCCTGGGCCGATGCGGCAATCGAGTATCTGAAGAAGAACTATCCCGACATGAAGCTTGTCGGCGAACGTTATGGTGTCGCCGAGGATGTGGACAAAAGCCGCAGCACTGCGCTTGACCTGATTTCCGCGAATCCCGGCTTGAAGGGCTTCCTGGCCTTCGGCAGCCAAGGCCCGATCGGCGCTGGCCGCGCAATCGAAGAGCGGCGGAAGGTGGGGGAAATATTCGTCCTCGGCCCATTCTCGCCAGGCCAGGGCCAGAAGCTCATCAAGAACGACGCGATCTCCGGCGGCTTCATGTGGAATCCGAAGCAGGCGGGCGAGGTTTTCGTCACGCTGGCCGACCATCTCATGAAGGGCAACGAGATCAAGGACGGCGATACGATCGAAGGGCTAGGGACAGTCAAGCCCGACTTCGAAAACCGTAACATCATCGTCGATCAGCTGGTCCCCATCAACAAGGATACTGTCGACGATCTCGCGGCGATGGGCCTGTAAAGCCTCCCAAGGCTATGGCAGCCGGGCTGGCCTCGAGCCGGCCCGGCTGCAGGACTGCAAACGGGATTGAATCCAGGGTTTCAACTCGATGGCTGATCAGGCACTCGATGGCGCCACATCACGGCCGTTGCTGTCGCTCCGCAACACGAACATGACGTTCGGCGGCGTGAAGGCGCTGAAGAATGTCAGCTTTGAGGTGCTGCCGGGCGAGGTGCATTGCCTCGCCGGCGAGAACGGCTCCGGCAAGAGCACGCTGATCAAGGTCATTACGGGCGTGTACAAGCCCGAGGCGGGCGCCGTGATCGACTATGATGGCCAGAGCTACTCCAATATGTCGCCGGTTACGGCGCAGGCCGGCGGGATTCAGGTTATCTGGCAAGACCTCGCCCTGTTTCCCGAGATGACTGTCGCCGAGAACATCGCGTTCCAGACTGTCATCGGCCGCTGGCCGCGGCTGGTGAACTATGCCGAAATGCGCCGTGTCGCGACCAACGCCCTGCAACGTCTTGGTGTGACCCTCGATGTCGATTTAGCACTCCACCATTTTCCCATCGCACAGCGGCAGATCGTAGCAATCGCGCGCGCCCTCGTCGGCGAGGCGAAGCTCGTCTTCATGGACGAGCCGACGGCGTCGCTCACCCAATCCGAAACCGACTATCTGCTGGACATTGTGCGCAATCTGTCGGCGTCGGGCGTCGCCGTTGTGTTCGTCAGTCATCGCTTGGCGGAGGTTCTTGAAATCTCCAGCCGCGTCACCGTGCTGCGCGACGGCGCGCTGGTAGGCGTCTATCCAACCAAGGGCCTGACCCAATCGCGCATCACCGAGCTGATGACGGGCAAGACCTTCGACTATTCCGTCCTGCATCGGGATTTGAGCAAGAGCCCGGTCATGCTTGAGGTCGAGGGACTGTCGCGGCCCGGCGAATTCCAGGATGTGTCCTTGGCGGTCCGGCGCGGCGAGACGCTCGGCATCACCGGGTTGCTCGGGGCAGGGCGCACCGAGCTGGCGCTGACATTGTTTGGCATGCGCAAGCCGAAATCGGGCTCTGTCGTCCTGGATGGCAAACCCGTTCGCTTCGGTTCCAACCGTGACGCGATCGCCGCCGGCGTCGCCTATCTTTCGGAAGACCGGCTGTCGCTCGGCCTCATTCAGCCCCAGGCAATCGCCGACAACATGGTCATCGCCTCGCTGGACAAGATCCTTTCGAGCGGTTTCATTTCGAGCGATCGCAAGCGATCTCTGGTCAATCGCTGGATAAGGGATCTCGGCGTCAGGATCGGAAAGCAGGACGACGCGATCTCGACCCTGTCGGGGGGAAACCAGCAACGTGTCGCCATTGCAAAATGGCTGGCGACCGATCCGAAGCTGCTTATCCTCGACGCACCGACAGTCGGCGTCGATGTCGGCGCGCGCGCCGGCATTTTCGACATCGTTTCCAAGCTCGCAGACAGCGGCCTGGCCATTATCCTGATCTCGGACGAGGTGCCTGAAGTCTATTTCAACGCGGACCGTGTGCTGCACATGGCTCAGGGGCGCATTGTCGGCGAATATGCACCGGGCGCTACGACCCTCCAGGCGATCGAGGAGGCGGTCTATGCGTAGGTTTGTCCGCTCCCACGCAACGGAACTGGCTTTGCTGGCCGTTATCGCAGTCATCTGCGTCTTCCTTTCGTTCGCGACAGACCGGTTCTTCACCCTCGGCAACGCGTTTGACCTTCTGAACACCAGCTCGGTCAACATCATTTTCGCCGTCGGCCTGCTCGTCGTGCTGGTCGCCGGCGGCATTGACATTTCCTTCGCGGTTGCTGCCTCCGTTGTGCAATATCTGACGGCGACCGTCCTCGGCTGGGTCGGCGGCGGCAATTGGATTATCGGCGTCATCATCGCTGGCGCATTGGGCGTCGCGTTGGGCTGCATCAACGCCTTCCTGATCCACGGGTTCAGAATCATTTCGATCGTCGCCACGATTTCGACTTTCAACATTTTCTTCGGCTTGCTGATGTTCTTCACAGGCGGCGTGTCGATCTACAATCTTCCGGACTGGCTCACCAACCGTGTCGTGCTGTTCGAGCGAGAGATGGCTGACGGCAGCTGGGCGGAAATCACCCTACCTGTGCTCATTATGGTTATCTGCGTGTTCGCTACCTGGGCGTTGATCACGCGCACCACCACTGGGCGCCAGCTCTACGCATTTGGCGACAATCCGGAGGGGGCGCGCCGCTTCGGCATCAATACTGGTGCCATGCAGTTTATTGCATTCGGCTGGCTGGGCCTGATGGCGGGCATCGCCGGTCTCGTGCAAGCGCATTACGCGCAGGAAGTGGTGCCGAACGCCCTTTACGGTCGCGAACTCGACGTCCTGGCAGCCGTGGTCCTTGGCGGTGCGCGGCTCGGCGGCGGCAAAGGCAGCGTGCTCGGCTGCATTCTGGGCGTTCTGTTGGTCTCGATCACCCAAAACGGACTCAATTTGATGGGTGTATCGCCTTTCGCGTTCAAGATGATCGTCGGCGCCATTATTCTTGCCGCCATCACCCTGTCGAACACCAGCATCGAACGCCTGCTGCCGTTCCTGAAAAGCCGGCGGGTGCCTTCATGACGGTTTTGATTGAACGCGCCCGCAACGCGCTCGGCCCCGAACTAGCAGGTCCGCTCGCCGCGTTCGTAGCGGTTATGGTCGTGTTCGGCTTTGCCGCGCCGAACTTCTTTTCCCGTGCCACCTTTGGATCGGTCGCCTTCCAGCTGCCGGAACTCGGCCTCCTCACGCTTGCCATGCTGCTGCCGATCCTGACCGGCGGCTTGAACCTGGCCATCACCTTCACGGCCAACATGGCCGGCCTGACGCTGGCTTGGGTACTGCAAAGCCAGGGAGGCGTCGACGCAGGCATCGGCGCCTTTGTCCTTGGCTCGATCCTTGCCATCGCGATCGGAGCACTGAGTGGGCTGATCATGGGCCTCGTCATCGCCTACACCAAGGCTCACCCGATCCTGGTCTCGCTGTCGATGATGATCTTCCTGCGCGGTCTCGGCGAATTCCTGACGCGCGGCGGCGACGTGTCCGGCATTCCCGGCTTCTTCGCGGCGATCGGCTACGGTTCGATCTTTGGCATCCCGGTACCGTTGCTCATCTTCATCGCTTGCGTGCTGATCTGGCAGGTCTTGCTGACGCGCATGAAGCTAGGCTTCAACACCTACATGATCGGCTCCAATATCGAGGCCACGCGCTATTCCGGTATCAATACGCGCAAGGTGCAGGTTCTCGTCTACACATTGTCGGGAGCGATGTGCGCGGTTGCCGGCATCATCATGCTGGCGCGCTTCAATTCGGTGCGTGTCGGCCACGGCGAGTCTTACCTGCTGATCACCGTGCTTGCCTGTTTTCTGGGCGGCGTCAATCCGTTCGGCGGCTTCGGTCGAGTGATCCCGGTCTTCGTTGCGCTGGTCGTGCTCCAGCTTCTGTCCTCGGGACTCAATCTGATGGGCGCGAACCAGCATCTTGCGACGGCGGTCTGGGGGATTTTGATGATCACGGTGATGATCCTGCGCTGGCTTGCCGGGCGCCTCAAATTCCTAAACACAAACAGAGGATGAGTTAGATGCATGGTTTTGGGGTCCACACCTCGATGTGGACGATGAACTGGGACCGGGCCGGCGCGGAGAAGGCGATCGCGGCTTCGGTCAAATACGGGATGGACTTTATCGAGATCGCGCTTCTGAACGCGCCGGCGGTCGATGCCGCGCATACACGCGCCTTGCTCGAAAAGCACAATCTTCCTGCCGTTTGCTCGCTCGGCCTGCCGGAGCGCGCCTGGGCCTCGGTGCGGCCGGATGCCGCCATCGAACATCTCGAAGAGGCCATCGACAAGACGGCGGAAATGGGCGCGCTGGCGCTTTCCGGCGTGATTTTCGGCGGTATCGGCGAACGCACCGGCGTGCCACCGACCGAAAAGGAATACGACAACATCGCGCATGTGCTGACCGTCGCCGCCAAGCACGCCAAGAAGCGCGGCATCGAACTCGGAATCGAGGCCGTGAACCGCTACGAGAACCATTTGATCAACACCGGCGCGCAGGCCGTCTGGATGGTCGAGAAAATCGGGGCCGACAACATCTTTGTTCATCTCGACACCTACCATATGAACATCGAGGAGAAGGGGGCAGCCAATGGCATTCTGGCCGCCCGCGATCACCTGAAGTACATCCACTTGTCCGAGAGCGATCGCGGCACACCAGGCACTGGCAACTGCCCCTGGGACGAGATTTACGCAACGCTGGCGGCGATCGGTTTCAAGGGCGGACTTGCCATGGAAAGCTTCATCAACATGCCGCCGGAAGTCTCCTACGGTCTCTCGGTCTGGCGCCCGGTCGCGAAGGATGAGGCCGAGGTGATGGGCAATGGCTTGCCGTTCCTGCGCAACAAGGCTCGCCAATACGGTTTGATCTGACACGATGGGTGACGGGCAGAAGGCGGATGGCGCGAGGATCGCCGTCTTCGATGTCGGGAAGACCAATATTAAGCTCTCCGCGATGACGCTCGACGGCGTGCTCGTGGAGAGCCTCTCTGTCCACAACGAAGTGCGGCCCGGTCCACCTTGGCGGCAGCACGACCTCAAGGGCATTAGCGACTGGCTGTTCGGCTCGGTTGCCAGTTTGTGCCGCCATCATCCGCTGGAAAAGGTGGTCGGCACCGGACATGGCTCCGCGGGAGTTCTGGTGAACGCAGATCCCGACGAGACGTCCGCCCTGCCGATGATTGACTACGAGCAGGATCTGCCGCCCGCAATTCGCGATGGCTACGCGCCGCTTTCGGGCGATTTCTTCGATCGCGGCAGCGCGATCATGCTAAAGGCCGCCCACCAGGCGCGCCAGCTGTACTGGATGCAGCAGGTTGATCCGGAGCGCGTCGCCCAGGCTCGCTGGTATCTGGGCTTGCCGCAATATTGGGCCTGGCGGCTGTCAGGCGTGCCATCGGCCGAAACGACGATCCTCTCGGCGCAATCGCATCTATGGAACAATGTGCGCAAGCAGTGGTCGCCCATTGTCGCGGGGCAGGGGTGGCAGCGCCTCATGCCACCATTCCATCCTGCCTGGGAGACGTTGGGGCCAATCCGGCACGATCTGGCGCGCCGGCACGGCATACCGGAAAAGCTGTCTGTCCTGACTGGCGGCCACGACAGCAGCCTGAACCTCTACCGCTACCAGGCGGCAGGCATGCGCGACGCCTGCGTGATCTCTACCGGAACCTGGATTGTCGGAATGTGCGCGGCGACACCTCTCGACCACCTCGATGAAAACCGCGGAATGGTGCTGAACAGCGACGTGACGGGAGGCCCGGTCGGCGGCGTTTTGACCATGGGCGGACGAGAGTTCAGTCATGTGGCAGGACAGGGGCAAGAAGAAACTGCGGCCGACGCTGCGCTGGTCAGCTTGTTGATTGAGCGCGGCACCTTCGCATTGCCGTCGTTCGGCGACGATGACGGCCTGTTTCCCGGCAGCGCTGGGCGCGGCCGGTTTGAAGGGCCGCCTGCAGAAACCCCTGCCGAGCGCAAAGCGCTCGCCGTGCTCTATGCCGCGCTGCTGACGACCGAATGTATCGATGCGCTGAACGAAGACGGGTTGGTTGCATTGGATGGCACCTTCCTGAGGGATCCGCTCTACGCCACGTTTGTTGCCGCGCTGCGGCCAAACGCCGAAACGGTCTACAACCTCGACTCCTATGGCACCGCTTCGGGTGCGGCGTTACTTGGCGAACATGAAACTCGTGACACGCCGGCTCCCATCGCACTCAGCCGGCCGACCGCCTTTGCCGGCGACCGTAACGCGCTCGCAGCCTATGCACAGCGGTGGCGCGAACTGGCGAAGCGAAACAACTTGCAACAGGGCAACACCAGCAAAAGGGACAATCGATGACCGATGACAGCGCGCTGCGCCGCGAGATGGTCGATGTTTGCCGCCGGATGAACTCCAGCGGTATCAACCAGGGCAATGCCGGCAACCTGTCGGTGCGCTGCAGCGACGGTTTCCTGATCACGCCCTCGTCGCTGCCCTACGAAACCATGACGCCCGAAGACATCGTCGAGATGGGCTTTGACGGCACCTATGTTGGCCGACGGCCCTCCTCGGAGTGGCGCTTCCACCGTGACATTTTGAGGGAGCGGCAGGAGATCAACGTCGTGCTGCATTGCCACTCGCTCTACGCCACGACGCTGGCCTGCCATCACAAGACGATCCCGAGCTTCCACTATATGACAGGAGTGGCTGGCGGTACGACGATCCGCTGCGCGGAATACGCAACCTTTGGCACGCAGGCCTTGTCCGACAATGCCTTGGTTGCACTCAAGGATCGCTTCGCCTGCCTGCTTGGCCAGCACGGCCAAATTTCGCTCGGCAAGACCATGGAAGCGGCGTTGTGGCTGGCGAACGAGGTCGAAACCCTTTCGCGCATGTATGTCCAGGCGCTTACACTTGGTGAGCCGCCCGTCCTTTCCGACGAAGAGATGGCGCGGGTGATCGAGCAGATGAAGAAGATGAGCTATGGCCAAGCGCCGGATCCGGAGGGAACGAACGATTTGGCACGGCCGCGCGACGCTGCGGTCTAGCGCTGCTCCGGCAGATTTTGGTGGCGAGAGGTCTGTTTTTCCCGGTGGGCCGCAATAAGCTCGACAGTGGCAGGTGAAGACTAAGATGTCCCCCTTACGGCAAACGTTGAATCAAATCGTTCAGCAAAAGCAGCAACGCGCCGGCAAAGACAGCCGCAGCCGCGTCGTCCAGCATGATGCCGAGTCCACCCCTTACCTTCTCATGCACGACGCCGATGGGCCAAGGCTTGGCGACATCGAAAAACCGGAAGGCAAGGAAACCTGCTGCCCACCAGACCGGGTCGAGCGGCAGCATGGAAAGTGTTGCGGCGGTGCCGAAGGTCTCGTCAACGACGACGATCTGCGGATCCTCCGTCCCGGTATGGGAGACGACATGCGACGACGCCCATACTCCCACGGCGAATAAGGCCATATAGGCGAGCACGATCAGCCAAGGCGATGCAGGTATCAGGACCGCGGCAAGAGCCACTCCGACGCCCGCGCCGGCCGTGCCCGGCCATAACGGAGAGAATCCTGCGCCGGCAGAGGTCGCGAGTAGGCAAGCAAACTTAGGCAGAAATTTACGCATGGAGTTTCGGACGGCTTCCCCGTGAATTGTAAATAGGCATTATAGTCACATCTTTCGGGTTACTGCCGCTAGACTGCCAGTCGATGTGCGGCGGCAGACACGACGGGCGTTGCAGAAACTTCGGAACAACATCGGACGGTTATAGCAGCAACCGAAATTTTCCGTTTCGCCGACAGCTTGACAGTTCTCTGGCTACCTTAATCCATTGGCCGCATTCGCCAAAGAAACGCTGCTGGTTGAGCCGGGCCTGATCCGGTCTCCGCCGCGCTGACCACCTCGGTCGGCGCCGACGGGCTGGAACGAACCCACAATTTGCCGGTTAAGCTTCGCGGAACGACATCATAAGAGGAGCAAAGTCATCATGATCGCCGGTCTCATGAAACGTCGTATCGACCCGCTATGGGAGCACGCCGCTTCTCCGCTGATCGGGATCGGCATGACCCCGAACCAGGTTACAGCCGGCGGTCTGGTGCTCGTCGCCCTGTCGTGCGCCGCCTATGTGTACCACCAGTCAAGCCTTGCCTTTGGCCTTTGCCTCGCGTTGGCCTTCACCTTCGACGCGCTGGACGGTGCGGTCGCCCGTCGGAGACATATGAGCACCAAGGCCGGTGGCTATTTCGACGCCATGGCCGACCGCTATCAAGAACTTGCCGTGTTTGCGGCAATAGGCTGGGTCGCCGATCTGTGGGCGATCGCAATGATCGCATTCGCCGGCGGAATCCTCACCAGCTACGCCAAGGCGCGGACGGCGATCGAAATCCCCATAGAAAACCAGGCGTGGCCGGATTTCTTCGAACGGATGGAACGTCTGGTGTTCATTTGCGTGCTGTTAGTCGCCGATGGATTGGCGATCGCCATGGGCGCCGCTTCGCCTTGGTTTCTCACGGGCGGGTTCGCGCTTTACGCACTGCTGGCAAACGCCACAGCTCTGCAACGGATCAATCGCGCATTTGCCATGCTCAAACGAGCGGACGCGAAGCAGCCGTGAGACGCGAAATCCCATACTGGTTTTGGGCGGCGGAAAACGCGAGGCGCTGTCGCGGGCACAGTCGGTTAAAAACAATCCTCCCGCGGCCTGCGTCATCTCTGGCCATAGCGAAGTTGCTGACCCTGTGGGCCAGATGTCCGCACCCTCATTAGACCGTTTCGAGCCGGCTGAACCGAACCGGGATGAGTTTGCGAGTCTTCAGTTGCCCTACCGAATCCTTGTCGATCACCGTCAACAACTGCCCTTGTTCAGGGCCCACGGGCAGAACCAGGCGGCCCCCCGGCTTGAGCTGCTCAAGCAAAGCCGGTGGCGCCCGCCCAGCCGCGACGGTGACTAGGATCTTATCGAATGGGGCGTGCTCGGGCCAGCCGCGAGACCCGTCACCGACACGAATGCTGATATTGGATAGACCGAGGCCCTGCAGGAGAGTCTCGGCATGGCTTGCGAATTCCTCGATGATTTCGACGCTCCAAACGTGCCCGGCGAGTTCCGCGAGGATTGCGGTTTGGTAGCCCAGGCCGGTGCCGATCTCGAGCACCGCGTCGTCCGGCTGGAGAGCAAGGAGATCGGTCATGAGAGCGACGATGAACGGCTGCGAGACGGTTTTGTCGAAGCCGATCGGCAGTGGCATGTCCTGGTAGGCATAAGGCGCGACCGAGCTTGGCACGAAGAGATGGCGCGGCACCCGCTGCATCGCTGCCATCACCCGTTCATCGAGCGCCGCCTTGCCGAGTTCTTCGCTTGCAAGGTCGGTATGGATTGCAATCATCTCGACCATGTGTCTGCGTAGAACTGCGAGGTGTTCTTCATTCATTGGCTTCATGACGGTGGGGCCTTCCTCAACCAGCTTGCTGCCAGATAGGCTTATATCCTGTTCGTCACAGCAACGCCCGCCTTCGTTTCCGGTTGCGGGTGCCCGCGGCGACCGGAGGTAATTTTGGCGTTGCGTCTTGGCACCGGCGGCGGCCCCGGAGATCCCGTGCCATGTCGCCATAACGGGTATGTCCTAGATCGCGGTGTCGAACAATGAACGGCTGCATTGCGTGCATGCGTGTGGCAGCCGGCGATCTCGGCCGGGGCGTTGTCGTTGAATAGTGGATGCCTGTTTCACCGAGCGAGGCTGCGACTGCTGCATGGCTTCGGGCAGCGGGAATGCCGCGACGGGCAGTTCGGGAGGTTCCTCACTCACCTACACAATCGGAGTTCCTAAATATCCAGCTAAAGTCCGGAGGCCGCCACTTTATCGCTTCCAGGAGTGCTACGTGGAACTCGCCGGGGGCCTCTGCCTTGCTGCTCGGCCGTCGTGGTTGAATCCTCCATCAGCTAAAGTAGTGAAATTTGATGGAACTACCGGCTTGATGTGCCATTTTACCACGTCGTGAGAGAAGACGAAGGCAAATGAGCCAGCACAATGCCACTGTGATAGGCGTCGTGGTGCCCATGTTCAATGCCGAGAGAACCATTCTCCCGACGCTGACCAGCATCTGCCAGCAGAGCCACCAGGCGCTGGACATTATCGTTGTGGATGATGGGTCGACGGACCAGTCCGCGTCAATCGTGGCCGCCTATGCCGAGCAAGATCGGCGTAGAGGCCTTTTCAGGCAGCCGAACGCGGGTGTTGCGCACGCACGCAACAGCGGCGCAGCTGCCACCGATGCGGAGTTTCTAGCGTTCGTGGACGCGGATGATCTTTGGGCTCCGTCCAAAATCGCACTGCAACTGCGCGTCCTGCAGGAAGGAGGCTCGTCAGCTGGCCTAGCATATTGCTGGTTTGCGGAGATCGACGAGGACGGTCGGATATTTTCACTCAAACAGCCCGATGCCGATGGTCGCGTGCTGCAACGCATGTGCAGAAACAACTTTGTCGGTAACGGAAGTTCGATGCTTGTACGTCGCTCCGCATTCGAGCGGGCGGGACAGTTTGATCCTTCCCTGAGGGCGAGGAACGCACAAGGCTGCGAAGATCTTCTAATGTGCCTCAGAATAGCGGAGAATTACGAGTTTGGTGTCGTGCCCCAATATCTTGTGGGTTACCGTAGGACGAGCGGCAACATGTCGAGCGATGTCATGCAGATGTTTCGTTCGTATCAAATTGTCCTAGCCGAGTTTCACGAGAAATATCCGCAATTTGGGAGCGATCTTAATGCCCATCTGCTTGACACGATCAATTCGCTTGCCGTGAGAGCTTTGCTTCAAGGGCGGCCTTCCGCAGCCTGGTACCTGTCGAAGAAGCTCTTTGTACTGGAGCCGCGCACGGCCATTTCACGTCTGCCTCACACGGTCGACGTCTGCTGCCGCGGACTGGTCCCTCGCTGGATCAAGGTTCGAGTGAAACGGATGCGAAACGCCGAGTCTCGGCCTCTCTATGACAAGATTTATCTGGAGAGGTGAGTGCGTCCCTGTTCGGGCGTACCGAGCCGGAGCTGTTGAAGCTAGATGCTTGATGCCAGGCTTTGGCGGCGCACGTGGCAATCACGTCATTGCCCGGACCCTGAGCGGCCACCAGAACGATCTTTGGCCCGGACCACATTTCCATAGGACACGTGCAACTACGCGCCGCCTCTATACAATATTTAATTGTTTAGTTCGCGACCGCTCCTGGTGGGACCTCCAGCGTAATTGTGATGGTGTCACCCGGAGCAAGCAGAGTATCTTCAGTCACCTCGGTCGTCGCTGCCTGTCCGTCAGTGGAGCGGGTTACACCGATCGTAATTCGGTCCCCTTCGCCTACAAGGTCGCTGCGCATCTGCATCACGTAGGCGATTTGTTTGGTCAATGAATCCATCTCAGCGCGCATTTGCGTCATCGCCGCGCGTTCAGCCTGCATGTCAGCCAACAGGTCAATTCGACTCTGGTCGATAAGCTTATCAAGACTGCGCTGCAAATCCCCTTGGTCGCGTTCGAGTCGAGCGATCTCAGCGTTGGTTTGCAACGCGCGGGTCGCTGACAAGAGCACTGCACGTTGAGCATCGTTGACCCTCGTGATCTGGATCAGACCTTTTTCGAAGAGCTTCTTGAGGCGATCAAGTTCCGCTGCATCTGCGGCTGCGCCCGCTTGATCCGCCTTCTGCTGCTCCTTCAGGTAGCCCATTCGCTCCGCCGCCTTGGTTGTAGCCAACTTAATTGAAGCGCGCTCTTTCTCCTGATCCGCATAGACAGCTTCAAGATGCTTCCCCTCCTGCTGCAAAGCTTCGTCGCGACGAGGTTCGAGGCTCGGGTCACGTTCTGTGTCCGGAACCTCAATCGCTCTGGCGCCGCTCAGCTGCGCCTCTATGCGAGCAGCCTTGATTTCGCTTTCCTGGTACTTGATGCGCAGAATGTGGAGGCGGCCGCCAAGGTCCGCTGCTGTCATTTCAGGGTTTTGAAGCTCACCGCGACCGAGCTGGTAGCCGCCGCCAGCCGCCACAGCCTGTCGGACAGTCATGCCTGGTCTGAAGGCCTGAGTCCCAGGAGAGGCAATGTCCCCGTCAATATAGACGGGTCTGTATTCCTCAATATCAACTACAATCTGATCCGGGTAAAACCCAGTCCAAGTCTCAGTGCCGTCGGCGGATCGTTGTGGAAGGGATTTTGGTTTTAAACCCTCAATTACCTCCTTGCGAACATCCTCTATTGTCTTCCCGAGAACGGTTAGGGGGCCCAGGACCGGCAACACGATTACACCGCTTTGGTCGATGACAGCTCGCTTTTGCATCTCGGGATAGCCTATGACAGCGAAGCCGATCACGTCGCCAGTCTGCAGACGGTACTCGCCGACTTTGTACTCCTCTGCTAGGGCAAGGCCATTTGACGGATTCGCGTATGCGAACAACAAAAACATGCATGCGAGCGCAGCGCAGCTGCCTGCCCGCATCCAGCGCACCGATCTATTCAACATTCGCGATCACCCCGCAATGTTTAAGCATGACGCTCCTGGTCGTCGATCTGGTGCAGTCGTGGAGCCCAAGCGCTATGGCTGACGTCACCGGCGTCGACGCAGACCTTTCTCACAACGCCATTCCTTTGAGGCGAATTTACGCTCGGAACAACGGCAACAAGGCAGACGATATTCCGAGATCGCGCCACTCTGATCGTCATCCAGCTGGAAGAATATAACTATCCGGCGGCCACCGCGATCGCGTCGATCATGGTTTTGCTGTCGTTCGCGACGTGTCGTCGGCCGGAAGCGACACCGCCGGCCAGCGAACAGCCGGTCGCGCGCCGCTCAGGCCACCAGAACGCGACTGCCATCGGGTAGCGTTGGCCCGCCTGACGCGCGGCCGCCATGTCCGCCGCTCCGCTAAACACGGGCGCTGCGCGGCGGACCCGCCAACGTCACCACTGAATGCCACGCCATTTTTTGCAGAACTTGACGCACACAACTCCTGGAAGCAAGCGTCCGGGCACAGGTTGGGCGTCTTTATTCGCACATGCTAATATATCGGTCGCCCTGACCCGTTCCGATATGTTATGATGGTTAACGCGCTGAGGCCTGGATAGCCAAGGAGCGCGTCACGTCAGCGGCTGCGAGTGGGACGGCGATGTCCTTTTTGCTTTTTTTGCGAGGCCTTGTCATAGTACTGTTGGCATTCGCCATCAGTATATATTTGCTCACCGGCTCCCTCTGGGGCACGTTTGTCCAGACGTTAATTTGTGGGATCTTGATACAGATTGGGTACTTTGTTGCTGTCATGCTGCTAGTGTGGCGCTCGGTCTCCAAAGAATCGGTGACTCCGAAGTCACACATCGCGCGATGAGTCCGAAAGGGAGCAACTGCCGAGCCAGGCGGGCCACGCTCTGCCTTTATGGGCTCTGGCCGCTAGAGCAGGATGATCAGCAAGATGACACCCCACACCACGAAACAAAATGTGACTGCAGCCTGTCTTATTCGGGCACCGGAGAGGCTTTCCGCGAGGCGCCAGATGCGCGCAGGACACTTGCGGTGATCGTTAGCGCGCGTCTGTGATCGACGAGCCATTCCTGTTTCCCGCAGGACAGGCTCAACCCGAGCCCGGAATCTTTTGCTCAGATGTTTTGCCATTTGGCAAGACGACTCAGTTTCTTCCTTCAGTTGGAGCTTACGACATGCAGCGGAATTGCGGCAGTCGGAGCATGGGCCGCGTGAGGTTTCGTTTATTGCATCGAGGTTAGGATTTGCGCTTTTGGCGAAGAGCGGGCTGATGCCCGCCCCGAGCGGTGCGCCTGTGCTCCGCGGGCGTCGATACTGAATTTGCAGACATTTAGTCAGATAATGTGGTATGGTGTTTGCCGTTACCAATGCGCTGCCAGTCTCATCCCACGGGTTTGAAGGCTTATGCTCCGCGAAGTTGAAAAGCACCCGGATTCTGCCTTCACATTCGGCGATCCTCAGTGGGGAACGATTGATCTCGAAACACTCGTGGCGGCAGCGCGACGGCAGTTGAGGTTCGTCCTTACATGCGCGTTCGCAGGACTTGTGCTGGGGCTAGCGTATCTTTGGGCCGAGGTGCCCTTGTACGAGTCGACGGCCAGAATCCTGATCGACAAGAACCAGCCATCCGTCGTGACGAAGTTAACAGAGAGCGGAAGCTCCGCACCGCTTGACCCGATGATGCTGAGTCAGGTCGAATTGTTGCTTTCCGACCGCATCGGGCTAAAGGTCGTTGACAGCCTCGGTCTTGCTACTGATCGCGCTTTCTTATCAGCGCCATATTCATTGCTCAACAGTGTCACAGGATCGGTCGCTCGGTTGGTGTGGCCATTCATCGGCAGTTCCGAAGCAAGCGGAGCGCCGGTGAAATCGAGTGCCGCGCGAGGATCCGATCCTCGATGGCAGGCATTTGGCATTCTGGCTGAGAATATAACGGTAGCTCGTGTAGGGGATTCTTACATTCTGGAAGTCCAATTTCGGTCGCCTAGCGCCGAAATGGCGCAAAAAATAGCCGGTAAGTATGCAGATATCTATATTTCTGACCAAGTCGGAGCCAAAGACGAGTCGATTATCCGAGCTCGCGGCGCACTGGCGGAAGAGCTCGAGACCGTGCGGAAGCGATCGGTCGATGCCGAGCTCGCAATCCACAGGTTCAGAACAGACAATACGCTGACCAAGGAATCGCTGGTTACCTTGCGCCAGCTCGAACTTGAGGCGTCCTCTCTCAAGTCGCAATATGAACAGGTTCTGCAGCAGTACCAAGCGAGCCTGCAGAACCTTTCGATGGCGTTGACGGAGGCGCGGACTATCTCGGAGGCAGCAACCCCCAGCAGACCGAGTTCTCCGAACAGCAGTCTTACGTTGGCGTTCTGCGTCGTGCTCGGCGGCATGTTTGGCGCCGGTGTGGGCGGAATTCGGGAGTACCGTGAGCGCTTTTTCCGCACGACGGCTCAAGTGCGCGATGAGCTCGGACTTCAGACGCTCGGAATGATCCCTTTGCTGGACGGGAAGCCAATTCGGCGAAACCAGCACGATCGTGCTGCCGGAGAGCCGTCAATCATCGAGGTGGGGAACAGCGCTTTCAACTGGGTAGAACAACATCCGCGCTCGGAATTCGCCGAAGCGATGCGAACTGTGAAAGTCGCTGTTGACGTCGAGTTACCAAGGAAGAGCACCAAGGTGCTCGGCATCGTTTCTTGCCTCCCGGGAGAAGGGAAGTCTCTGGTCGCTGCTAATTTAGCGATTGTTCTTGCTATGCAGCGTTGTAAGACATTGCTGATCGATGCTGATATCCACAATCCTGGGTTGTCACCTATGTTGGCCAACGGCTGGGAACGAGGCCTGGCCAACTTGTTGGCTGGAGAACTCAATCCGAGAGACGTGCTGGCCCATCAGTCATTGCCATTGAGGTTCCTGCCCGGCGTGAACCAGAGCCAACAAAAGCTCGCAAACACCGTGCAGCCTATCGAGAAAATGGGCGACTTTCTGCTCAAGGTGGGCCCTATGTTCAATTACGTTGTCGTTGATTTGCCCCCGTTGGCTCCAGTCGCGGACGTGAGGTCCTTTATCCAGCACCTCGACGGCCTTGTTCTGGTTGTTGAATGGGGTGTGACCGCTCGTACATTCGTGCGCGAAATCCTCGACAACAACCCGACCCTGGCGGATAAATGCATCGGCGTTCTGCTCAACAAGGTCGATATCAAAAGAATCAAGCGGTACCAAAAATTCGGCAGCGCCGAATTTTACAGTGAACGTTATCATCGGTATTACCAGGCCTAGTTGTGGAGCAGGCAAATTGAACAGAGGGGTCTCGTGAAGATCGCAATTGTACACTATCGGCTCGTCACGATGCGCGGCAGCGAAAAAGTTGTTAGGTCGTCTTGCGATTGTATCCAGGGGGTCCCGGTCGCTCTTGAACCAGAAAGGGCACCATTACCCGCCTTGGGCCAGTAGGCTCGGGGTGCTGATTCCACGAAGGAGAGCAACGCCATGAGAAAGCATAGCAAGAACGGATTGCTGCTGTCTGGCAGGAAGTTGAGTAGGCTTGGCAAGCTTTGGAAGCAAGCTTCGAGCGCTTCTGCCTGACCGCAGGCATCACGGCGATGGAGGATCTGCTGCGGGTTGACGCCGAGGGGCTGACTGGAGCGCGCCACGCACGCAGCCCGGCGCCGCGGGCTCGCAACCGTTACGTGGCGTCTATTAGATCGGGCGCGCAAACTGGGAAACCAAAGTTGCTTGGCGACAGTAGCGAAGGGGCCCGGTTTTCTGCGATTCGCGGATCAGTTGAACGCATACAATTGCAGAGCATGGCATCGCTGATCATCGCGGGACTGTTCTCTCGGCCCGCCAACAGTATCCCCCCATATCGGCTAAAGGCGAGGCGGGCGGCATTGGGAGTTCTTGACCCATGATATCTCAGCCTCCGCACGGCATAATCCTGATGACGTGCGAATATCATCCATTTCCTGGTGGCATCGGAACATACGCCGGACGGTTGGTCGACATCGTTCGTGCTGGTGGCCACGCTGCGACCGTCATAGCGCCTGCCTATCCTGATCTTCCTGCCGTTCCCCAGGAGCCGGATACCCATCGCATTCTGCGGCATCATCAAATTTCTCCATTCGGGGCGCTGCGGGCGCTTTCTATTCTGCGCAACGTTCCTAAGGACAGGTTGTTTTTGGCCGCCGACATACGCAGTGTACTTCTGACATTTGTGCTACGACCGTTCCATCGCAGACGATATCGAGCGATGATTCATGGCAGCGAAGTCAGCAAATTCAGGACCGATTCCATCCTTTTTCGGTTTGTACGCCGCGCCTACGAAGGAGCAGATGTCGTTTTCGCCAACTCACATGCGACGATGCGGATCTTTTCCGAAAGTTTTGGAA
>NZ_RZSX01000500.1:0-4706 GCF_004023105.1 Mesorhizobium sp. M5C.F.Ca.IN.020.32.2.1
CCGCTCTAGTGTTGGCGGCTTCGTCGATCGGGCTAAGTCGGTTTCTTGAAACTGAAACCCCGGCCGTTTCCCTCGCGCTGGATCCGTTGAACGTCAATGCCTTGATAGGCGGAATAACCGGCGACCTGAACGATACAAGCAACACTCCCGATTTCGATGCATTGCTCGCCAAGGCCGAAGGCGCGCTTCGCTTTGACGTGGCAGATGCGCGTCTCTACAGCCTTATTGGCGAGATCAAATACCGACAGGGCAAAAAAGAAGAAGCCTATGACTTCTTCGATCAAGCTCGAAAGTTATCCAAGACCGAAATCCACGCGCTCCAGAGGTCCATTGGCCACTCGATCGAGACCGGCGATCTGTCGAAGGCTGTCGGCGAGATCGATATATTGCTGCGGCGATGGCCAGATCGATTTCCGGCTATCGCCGAGGGCCTGCCGACAATCCTGTCAAGCCCCGACGGTTACCAGGCCGTTCTGGCAGCCATCAAGGCGGAGGCACCTTGGAGAGCAAGTCTGTTCGTCGCGCTGGGCAAAACCCCCGACGGGCTCGATTTCGCAAATCGGCTGCTGCTCGATTTGACTGGGTCAAGCGCGCCACCAAACTCGAGCGAATTGTCCTATGTGATCCACGGCTATATTCGTCAGAAGGAATACGAACAAGCGTATCGATTGTTTCTTTTCAGCCTGTCTGATCAGGAACGGAAGTTGGGCGGATACATTTTCAACAGTACCTTTGAACCGGTACCCAGTGGTAAACCTTTCGATTGGCAGGTCGGCGAGCAGTCAGGTTTGGAAGTTACCTTTGTAACATCTCAGGATGCGGTCGAAGGTGAGGGTGGTGCGACGATTCGCTTCCTGAACACGCCCGTCAAGAACGCTTCTCTTCAGCAGTATATTCAAATGCCTCCAGGCTCCTACAAGATTTCTCTGGCTGCGTCCGCAAGAAACCTGAAGCTTCCTAAGGAGTTGTTCTGGTCGATCAGGTGTGTGGGGGCAGCCAGCGAAATAGCGCGGTTCAATATTCCCGAGGGTACATACAATCGTCAGGCACTGAGTCAGGATTTTTCGGTTGGACCGGCTGGGTGCCCCATGCAATTGTTACGGCTGGAGACAGCCGCCATTGCTGAGAGCTGGCGATTTCGCTACGTCGGTACGTTGGTAATGCACAAATTGAGCATCGAGAGACTTTCATCTTGAGCGACCGGCCATCGGAATGGGATAAATATCTCCTTGGATCGGTTCTGTTTATATCGCTGCTGATCGGCGGTGGCACTGCAAGCGGCCTTTACACGGACACGCTGATTGAGGTCGCGGCAATTGTCTCGGCGGCGGCGGTCTTTTCACAGACCTCTGGCCAAAGAATCCCGTATACAATTCTGTGGCTGCTTATCTTCGCTGTGGCGCTGGTGATTTTGCAAATCGTTCCGTTGCCTGCGGCCATACTCAACGGGTTGCGGCCGGAGCCGTTGCTCGGAGATTCATGGCTGGCGGGACAGAGCGGATTTCGCTTCGTCAGCGTCGGAGTCGGACGGACGATCGAATGTCTGTTATATCTGGTGGCGTCAGCCGCGTTTTTCTTGAGCGTATTGCGCTTGCGCACCGAGCAGGTTCAAGGGCTTCTGCCTTTCTTTTTTATGGGCGTTATCTGCAATGGGTTAGCGGGAGCGATTCAATATTCGCTCTCTGACGACATCGCCGTAGAGGGATTGTTGCCTTTCACGATCAATGCCGGGCTTTTTGCCAACGAGAATCATTTTGCGGCATTACTTTTTGTTTCTATCCCCTTTGTCGCTTATTATAGTCTGTTCCGAGGACATCTTTTGTCCGGATCGCTCGGGCTGGCCATACTTTTGCTGCTCCTTTTGGCCGCCGGTTCGCGGGCCGGCGTCCTGATCGGATTAGCGATCACCGTACTATCCATAGTCTTTCTTTCAGCGCGTTCCAGGGTGAGTCGGCTCAGCATCCTTGCCGTTTTCATAGGACTTTCGGCGTATACGATAGGCGCATGGACTAAGATCGAGGCCGACGCGATTGATCCGGCTTTCGGGCGAGGAGAGTTTGCTCGCACCACTATTGAGGGGATCAAAGAGAATTGGGCAACAGGTGTTGGGTTTGGGAATTTTCAGAAGGCCTATCAGATATACGAAAAGGAAGGAATGATTTATAGCAAGTATGTAAACCACGCCCACAACGAATACCTTGAAATAGCCTTCGAGGGTGGGGTTATTGCAATTCTATTGATGATGTTTTATTTCATATTACTTCTTGCGGCGCTTGTCAGAATTCGCCGAGATCCACTTCAAAAGGCAGCTTTCCTCTCGGTATCTTTCCTTCTCATCCATTCACTCGTCGATTATCCCTTGCGGACCGAAGCGCTTGCAATGACGTTTGCCTATATGAACGCCATTATTTTCCACAAAGGATTTGCGGATCGTTTGGCCCAGAAGAACGAATTGATCGAGATCCATCATAACGGTGACAAGTTGTTTGTTCCCATCGGAACTTCGTCGTAGCGCCTCTTGGCGACGGCTCTGCTCTTCCATCAGGGTAGCGTCCTGACCCACCATATGTCTCGGAAACCAGGAAGATCATCAGGACTGCGTCCAGAAGAGGGTTGCGATTGTCCCAGCGCCGCACAGGCTGATCTCGGTCCCTCTGGAATACTTTCTTGGGCCGCCAAGCCCATCAGCCCGTTGAGCAGGAATTTCCGGTTTCTGGTTCTAGCGTGGAAAATTCATTCCCGAACCACTCCAGGGCAAGCCTGTCCCGCATTGTTATAAGCGATAGCGATCTGCTAGAACGCCTGCACGAAAATGAGATCGTCCAGAAGTGAAGCTTGAACCGGGCCGCTGAAAATTGCGCCTGATGCATCGATGCAAGGTCTGGATTGGCACGAGAGAACGCTTACAGCCCATGAATATCGCGCTTACGCACCTTCAGCGGCTTGAGGCTGAATCCATCCATATCTTTCGCGAGGTAGCGGCGGCCTTCGCCAAGCCGGTCATGCTCTATTCCGTCGGCAAGGATTCCTCGGTGCTGATGCATCTTGCGATGAAGGCGTTTTATCCGGCCAAGCCGCCCTTTCCCTTTCTCCACGTCGACACGACCTGGAAATTCCGTGAGATGATCGCCTTTCGCGATCAGATGGCGCAAAAGCTCGGTTTCGATCTCCTGGTCCACGTTAACGAGGATGGTGTGCGCGACAACATCAATCCCTTCGACCATGGCTCGAATACGCACACCCATGTGATGAAGACCGTTGCGCTGCGGCAGGCGCTCGACAAGTACGGCTTCGATGCCGCCTTTGGCGGTGCCCGTCGCGACGAGGAGAAATCGCGTGCCAAGGAGCGGATCTTCTCCTTCCGCAACGCCCAGCACGTCTGGGACCCAAAGAACCAGCGGCCGGAGATGTGGAAGATATTCAACACCCGCATCGCGACTGGTGAATCGATCCGGGTGTTTCCGTTGTCGAACTGGACCGAACTCGATATCTGGCAGTATATTCTCCAGGAAGACATCCCGATCGTGCCGCTCTATTTCGCCAAGGAGCGACCGGTCGTCGAACGCGACGGCATGCTCATTCTGAAGGATGACGACCGTATGGAATTGCGCCCGGGCGAAACAGTGGAGAACCGGCTGGTGCGGTTCCGCACGCTCGGCTGCTATCCGCTGACCGGCGCGATCGAATCCGACGCCGATACGCTGGAGGCCATTGTCGGCGAAATGCTGACGGCGCGCACCTCCGAACGACAGGGCCGCCTGATCGACCGTGATGAAGCCGGTTCGATGGAAAAGAAGAAGCGCGAGGGGTACTTCTAAGCATGCGCCACATCATGGCCAAGAGTCTCGCCTCCACCGACGGCATTCGTGACTATCTTGCGGTGCAGGAACGAAAGTCGCTGCTGCGCTTCCTGACCTGCGGTTCGGTGGACGACGGCAAGTCGACGCTGATCGGGCGCCTGCTTTCGGACACCAAGCAGATTTTCGAGGACCAGCTTGCCGCGCTTGAGCGTGATTCGCGCAAGCACGGGACGACGGGCGACGACGTCGATTTCGCGCTGCTGGTCGATGGCCTCGAGGCCGAACGCGAGCAGGGCATCACCATCGATGTCGCCTATCGCTTTTTCGCCACGCCGAAACGCAAATTCATCGTTGCCGACACGCCCGGCCACGAACAATACACGCGCAACATGGCAACGGGCGCGTCGACCGCTGATCTGGCGATCGTGCTGATCGACGCTCGCCAGGGTGTGCTGCGTCAGACAAGGCGCCACTCGATCATCGCTTCGCTGCTCGGCATCCGGCACATCGTGCTCGCCGTCAACAAGATCGATCTCGTCGGCTTCGACAAGGCCGTGTTCGAACGCATCATCGAAGACTACCGGCAATTTTCGCATCAGCTCGGCTTCGAGACGATCGTGCCCATCCCGATGTCTGCCCGTTATGGCGACAACGTCTCCAGCCGCTCGGACAAGACAGAATGGTATTCCGGCCCGACGCTGATCGAACATCTGGAAACCGTGTCGGTCGATAAAGCCGTTGTCGAACTGCCGTTCCGTTTTCCAGTGCAGTATGTGAACCGCCCCAATCTCGATTTTCGCGGTTTTGCCGGCACGATTGCGTCCGGTTCCGTCTCAACAGGCGACGAGGTCGTTGTCGCCAAATCCGGCAAGTCCGCTCATGTAAGGCGCATCGTCTCGCATGGCG
>NZ_RZSX01000501.1:0-4705 GCF_004023105.1 Mesorhizobium sp. M5C.F.Ca.IN.020.32.2.1
GATATCGGCATCGTCTTCCAGGAGGCAAACCTGCTGCCCTGGCGCAATCTTGACGCCAACATCCATTTTCCCTTCGAGATCAAGGGCGAGAAGCCGGATCGCGCCTGGATCGCCCACCTCGTCAATCGTGTTGGGCTCGACGGCTTCGGCGGCAAGTTTCCGCGCGAGCTTTCGGGCGGCATGCAGCAGCGAGCGGCAATCGTGCGGGCGCTGGCGCTGAAGCCCTCGGTGCTTTTGATGGACGAGCCGTTCGGTGCACTTGACAGTTTCACCCGCGAGGAGATGAACCGTCTCGTCGAGGAGATCTGGCTCGACACCAAAACCACCATCGTCTTCATCACCCACAGCATCGAGGAGGCGATCTTCCTGTCCGACAGAGTGGTGGTGCTGAGCGCGCGGCCGGGGCGCGTTGCCCAGGAATATCGCGTGCCGTTTGCGCGCCCGCGCTCGCTGGAGATCATGGCGACGAAAGAAGTCTTCGACCTCACCAACACGATTAAGATGGACATTGTCGGCGAACGCGTACGACCGAAGGCGCGGGAGCGCGGCACCGCCGAAATTGTGAGGATCAGACCGTGAGCGAAGGCGACGCTATCCCGGAATTCTCCAAAACCAAGGCCGGCGAAGGTCACGACGTCAGCCTGACCAATCTTTCGGCGTTTGCCAGCGGGCCCGGCATCAGGTCGGGCGCCGAGGTCGCGGCCATCATCGCTGTCGCGGTGGTCATCATCGGCGGCATCGAGCTGGCGCTGCGGCTGTTCAATGTGCCGCACTACATCATGCCGGGGCCAAGCGCGATCGCCTACGCGCTGTACGACGAGTTCCCGCTGATCGCGCCGCATCTCGGCTACACGCTGGTCGAGCTGGTCTCCGGCTTCTCGATCGGCGCCATTATCGGCTTGGTGATGGCCGCGGTGATCACGCAATTCCCGTTCGCCGAAAAGATCGTCGCGCCCTACATCCTGATCCTGGTCACCACGCCGATGCTGGCGCTGGTGCCGCTTCTTATCCTGCGCTTCGGCTTCGGTTACACGCCGCGCATCATCGCGGTCGCGCTTGCCGCCGGGCCGATGGTGATGATCAATGCGGCGACGGGCTTTCGCCGCGTCGACAGCGCCAAGGTCGCGCTGGCGCGTTCCTATGGCGCCAGCACCTTGCAGATATTCTGGAAGATCCGCGCGCCGATGGCGCTGCCGATGATCCTTGTTGGCCTGATGATCGGCGCGATCTTCGGGCTGCTGACCGCGGTCGGCGCCGAGATGGTCGGCGGCGGCTTCGGCCTCGGCAACCGGCTGACCACCTATTCGTCGATGATCCAGATGCCGCAATTCTTCGCGGTGGTTCTGATCCTCTCGACCCTCGGCATCCTGATCTACGTGCTGTTCTTCCTGATCGGCAAGAAGTGGGCGAGCTGGGAGGCGTAGTGCATGTCGCCCAAAAGTGCGCAGCGGTTTTGGGTTACGACGTAAAACGAGGACTTAGCGCGCGGGGCAATGATGGCGCCTGGGAGGCGGGCGACAGGTAAGAAACTATCGGCCAGCAAAAGGGGAAATGCCATGACCAAGGAAAGTCACATCAGTTTCAAGGCGGGGATCAGCCGCCGCTATTTTCTGCAAGTCGCCGGAGCAGGCGTGGTGACCGCCACCGCGCTCGGCGCCTCGGCGTTCAGGGCACAGGCCGAGCCATACGGCAAGTTCACCTGGATTTCGCCGCGCGGCACGCTCGAAGTGCTCGACGACTATCCCTATTGGGCGGCCAAGAAGGCAGGCTATTTCGGCGACCTCGACACCGACATGCAGCCGGGCCCGTCGGACGGCACCGCGACGGTGAAGTTCGTCGATGTCGGCCAGGCTGACATGGGCTTTCCCTCGCCCGGCGTCTTCTCCTTCGCCATCCAGAACGGCATGAAGCTCAAATCCGTGTTTCACATGGGGGCGCGCGACACGTTCAGCTTCGCCTTCCGCAAGGGCGAGGGAACGAACGACCTGAAGACGCTCGAGGGCAAGACCATCCTGCTCGGCTCCGCCGCATGGCAGTCGATCACCGATCCGCTGCTGGCCTCGCAAGGCGTCGACATCAAGAAAGTCAAGTATGTCGAGGCCGGCTGGCCGACCTGGGGCACCGCACTGGCCGGCGGCCAAGGCGATGCGGCGCTGTCGTGGGAAGGGCTGCGGGCCGAATGGATCGCCAAGAACCTCGACTTCGAATACTGGCTCGGCGTGCAGAACTCGAAGCTGCCGGCGAACACTTTCGTCGTGCGGTCGGCCGATCTCGATGATCCCGACCGCAAGGCGTTCCTGGAGAAATACCTGCGCGGCTGGGCGATGGGCCTGGAATTCGGCTACCAGAATCCGCGCGCGGCCGTCGAAGCGGTGTTCGAGCAGTTCCCGACGCTGGCCAAGAATCTCGGGCCTGAGCTCGGCACCACCTCGATCCTGCAGCAGATCAACGTCTTCCGTGGCGACATGGATAAGCGCGAAGGCTGGGGTTCGCACGACATGGCGAGCTGGCAGGGCTTCTTCGACCAGATCCACAAGATCGGCCAGATCACCAGTCCGGTGAAGGCCGAGGACGTCTGCACCAACGAACTGATCGGCCCGGCCAATGATTTCGACAAGGCCAAGGTCAAGGCCGATGCCGACGGCGCCAAGCTGTCGGAGGGCTTTGCTGCGCTCGACGTCGAGAAGATCAAGGCGCATCTGTTCGACTCAGCGGTCAAGTAGGGCACTTGGTGACGATATGGGCGGCGATTGGGTCGCCGCCCCAACTAAATCAAAAAGGGAGGTGGCTTTGACCGACAAGGTGAAAGTGCTGGTGATTGGTCTCGGCAATATGGGCGCGTCGCATGCCAGCGCCTATCACAGGCTAGACGGTTTTGAGATCGTCGGCATCATGAGCCGCACGATCAAGAGCAACACGAAGATTCCGGCGGAATTAGCCGGCTATCCGCTCTACGAGGATTTCGACCGGGCGCTGAACGAGACCAGGCCGGATGCCGTTTCCATCAACAGCTGGCCCAACACGCATGCCGAATATGCGCTGAAGGCGATTGCCGCGGGCTGCCACGTGTTCATGGAAAAGCCGCTCGCCACCAATATCGAAGATGCCGAAAAGGTCGTCGCTGCGGCCCGCGCCAGGAACCGCAAACTGGTGCTCGGTTATATCCTGCGCGTCCACCCGTCATGGATCAAGTTCATCGAAGTCGGCAAGACGCTCGGCAAGCCGCTGGTCATGCGCCTCAACCTCAACCAGCAGAGCAGCGGCAGCGCCTGGCACTGGCACAAGAACCTGATCGATTCGCTGATCCCGATTGTCGATTGCGGCGTGCACTATGTCGATGTGATGTGCCAGCTGACCGGCGCCAAACCGGTCCGCGTTCACGGCATCGGCGCGAAATTGTGGGCCGATGCCGCCAAGCAGAATTATGGCCATCTGCACGTCACCTTCGATGACGGTTCGGTCGGCTGGTATGAGGCGGGCTGGGGCCCGATGATGAGCGAGACGGCCTATTTCGTGAAGGACGTGGTCGGCCCCAACGGCGCGGTCTCGATCGTCGCCGGCCAGACGGCAAGCAGCGCGGCTGAACTTGCCGAGGTGTCGAACTCGGCCGATATCGACCGGCACACCAAGACAGATGCGCTCAAGATCCACTATGCCGAGGTCGACGGCGACAAGAATTTCAAGAAGCCCGACGAGATCGTCAGCATGGAGGATGAGCCCGGCCACCAGGAGCTTTGCGACCGCGAGCAGGCATTCTTCCTGCGCGCCATCCGCGAGGATCTTGATCTGACCGAGCAAATGGATGCCGCGGTCAACAGCTTGCGCATCGTGCTTGCCGCCGAGCAGAGCATCGCGGAAGGGCGGACGGTCGAGTTGGGGTAAGGTGATCCGGCTGCGGGCTCGAAGAAGAGATGCCAGCAAGGCCAGTCGCCTCAGACGAATGAGCGACCCTGTGTTGAGCGTTTAAGGGCCGATCCTGGCGCCGCCCCTCATCGCCCTGCCGGGCACTTCTCCCCGTATAGTGACGGGGAGAATTCCGCCAATCTCTGGCGTTGCAGAGAGGAAACGGCCACGGTTAGTGGCCAATTGAGCGCCCACGCAAAAACGCACCACCGGCCCGAAGCCGGTGGTGCTCTCTGGACAGTCTGTAGGGGCAGGACCGTTCCAGGGATCCCTTAGGATCGGACTCAAATGTCGGCTTTTCCTTGACCCATGGCATCGGCCGAACAGATGAAGGAGCCTGCCAACTGGCTAAGAATCTCGACAGTGCAATGCGCCGCCGAGCAGCGCCATGATTTGCAATATTATTCGGCTGCGTCAGGAATTTCGCCGGAGGTGTCGTCGGATGTCTCTGCCGGATCGGCCTTTCTTGCCAGGAACTTGTCCAAGGCTGCCTGCAAGGACAGGGTGGCCTGCGGTGAGGCCGGCGTCGTAGAAACGACAGCCATCGCATGGGCAATTCCCCGAGTGGACTTGTCCTTGGCCGCCGCAGACGTTGCGGCTCCGTGTCCCTGCGATCCAGCCGCAGCCGAATTTCCGCCATTGCCGTTGCTTGCGCCGTTACCCTTCCCGCCGCCATTGCCGCCGGGTCCGGCGAGGACTGGAGACGCGACAAGGGCGAGAGCGGCGACCGTTGCGAACAGACTGGTTCGAGTTTTCATAAATTCCTCCTTCGAGCCGCCCTCCCGCCAGGATGGTTCCGGAC
>NZ_RZSX01000502.1:0-4704 GCF_004023105.1 Mesorhizobium sp. M5C.F.Ca.IN.020.32.2.1
GCGAGCTGGAGAAGGCCAAGGATCGGTTCGTCCGCTAGATGATCTTCGCCCGCGACAAGCAGGATTCGATGGCCAACATCTACGGCGCGACGCTCGCCACCGGCGGCAGCGTCAGGGATGTCGAGGAATGGCCGGGCCGCATCCGCAGGGTCACCGCCGACGAAGTCAGGAACGTTGCAGCGCGCTATCTCAATCTCAACCATTCGACATCAGGCTATCTCTTGCCGCAGACACAGGCGGGGAATTGATTTGATGAGGAACTTGAACCTTGGCGCTGCCCCTCACCTGCCTGCCGGCATCCTCTCCCCGTACAGTGACGGGGAGAGGGGCGCTCTCGTCGGCGGTTTCGCCAACCACCAGCGTTGCAGAAACAGCGCTGGGGTTGCGGCCAGGCCCCTTCTCCCCGTCACGATACGGGGAGAAGTGCCCGGCAGGGCAACGAGGGGCGGCGCTGACACTGACAGCTATTCGTCTCGAACATCAGTTGGAAGCTACCATTTGTCCGAAGCGACTGTCCTGAAGCGTGCCGCCACCCCTCTATTCACCCTGCTCCTCTCCCTATTCTTCCTCATCCTGCCGTCACTCACCGCTCGCGCGGCCATGAGCATCCAGGAGGTGACGTCGCCAAAGGGCATCACCGCCTGGCTGGTGGAGGACTATTCCGTGCCGTTGGTCGCCATCCGCTTCGTCTTCCACGGCGGCACGACGCAGGATCCCGCTGGGAAGGAAGGGCTTGCCAATCTGATGAGCGGCCTGTTCGACGAGGGTGCCGGCGATCTTGACAGCGAGGCCTTCCAGATAAAGCTGGACGACGTCGGTGCGGAAATGAGCTTCGAGGCGGCGCGCGACGGCACCTACGGCTCGATGCGCATGCTGGCCGAGCAGCGCGACGCGGCGTTCGACCTGTTGCGGCTGGCGGTCACAGAGCCGCGTTTCGACCAGGCGCCAATCGACCGCATCCGCGCGCAAGTGCTGTCCGGCATCATCGCCAACGAGCTTGACCCCGACACGCTCGCCCAGCGCAAATGGCTGGAGGCACTATACGGCACCCACCCCTATGCGCGGCCCGACCAGGGCACCAGGCAAAGCATCGCCACGATCACGCCGGACGATCTCATCGCCTTCCACAAGGCGAACTTCGCTCGCGATGGTCTGCATGTGGCGGTGGTCGGTGCCATCGATGCCGAGACGTTGAAGAAAAAGCTCGATATGGTCTTCGGCGGCCTGCAGCAACACCAGGCGCTCGCGCCCGTCGCCGATGTCGATCCGAAACTCAACCAGCAGCTCGAGGTCAATTACGACCAGCCCCAGACGTCGCTGCAACTCGCCTATCCCGGCGTCAAGCCGAGTGCGCCGGATTTCTTCGCCGCGGTTCTGATGAACGAGATCCTCGGCGGCAGCGCCTTCACCTCGCGGCTGTTTGAAGAGGTGCGCGAAAAACGCGGCCTGGCCTACAGCGCCAGCTCCGACTTGGTCGACCACCAGCACGCCAACGCCCTGGCCATCAGCACGGCGACCCGCGCGGACCGGGCGGCCGAGACCTTGGCCGTCGTGCGCGACGTGGTGAAGCGCATGGCCGAGGAGGGGCCGACGGAAGCGGAACTGGCGGCGACCAAGAAATACCTGATCGGCGCCTATGCCATCAACAATCTGAACTCCTCCGGCGCCATCGCCGCGACGCTGCTCGAACTGCAGCTCGACAAGCTCGGCATCGACTACATGCAGCGCCGCGCCGCCCTCATCAACGCGGTGACGTTGGATCAGGTCAAGGCGGCGGCGAAAAAACTGCTCTCCGCCGAGCCGGCCATCATGATCGTCGGGCCGAAGCACGGCGAGGCCAAGGAGGAATGAGCCCAAATGGGGGGCAAGTAATGAGCCCGAGTTTCGGCATCGCCTTCGGCGGCGGCGGCGCGCGCGGGCTGGCGCACATCCATGTCATCGAGGCGCTGGACGAGCTGGGTATCAGGCCGGTCGCGATATCAGGCTCATCGATCGGCGCCATCATGGGCGCCGGTATGGCTTCGGGCATGGCCGGCAGCGACATTCACGACTATATGCGCTCGATCCTCGGCCGCCGCGCCGAGGTGGCGGCGCGCATGTGGCGGGCGCGGCCAGGCACCTTTGCCGAGGCGCTGCAGGGCGGGCTGCGTGTCACCCAGTTCAATGTCGAGCGCATCCTCAAGGCATTCATGCCCGACGCCATACCCGAAAGCTTCGCCGAGCTGAAAATACCGCTGAAGGTGACGGCCACGGATTTCTTCGGCCATAAGCTCGCCGTGCTTAGCGGCGGCGACCTGCATTCGGCGCTTGCCGCCTCGGCGGCTATTCCCGCGGTATTCCGCCCGGTGATGCGCGACGGTAGGCTGCTGATCGACGGCGGCATCTACAATCCAGTGCCGTTCGATCTGATCGAGCACGACGCCGATATTATCATCGCCGTCGACGTCGTTGGCGCGCCGACCAAAAGCGGGCGCAAATACCCGACCTCCGTCGATCTGATGTTCGGCGCCACGCAATTGATGATGCAGTCCATCATCGCCGCCAAGCTGAGGCAATGCCAGCCGGACATACTGGTCAGGCCGGCGGTGTCGAAATACCGCGTGCTCGATTTCATGAAGATCGACGCCTTAATGGCCGAAACGGCTGATATCAAAGATGAGCTGAAGCGGGAGATCGAGAAGGCGGTGGAGGCGCGGGCCAAGGTCGACACGGGCAAGCGCACCAAGCGCGTCGGTGGGTGAGGGGCGCGGAAGGTCTGACGTTGTGGGCCGCCAACCTACGGCAGGATGAGTGGTTCAGGGACCAGGCTGCCCCGCGGGTGGAACGATCTGCATGACAAGGCGCATCAGGTCGGCCTGACGGGAGGCGCCGGTCTTCTGGAAGATATTGTCGAGATGCGTCTTGGCGGTCGCGTTGGCAATATGAAGGCTGGCGGCGGTCTCGGCCAGGGTGTGCCCGGCCACAAGGCTGGCGAGCACACGGGTTTCGGCCAGCGTAAGCCCAAAGGCTCTCGCCAGCATTCCGGCGGCGTCATGCTCGTCCGGTGCATTGCCGATGAACACCGCGGCTACCGCCGCAGGTTCCATGCCGGCGCGCAGGTCGCCGCCGGCCATCGGCAGCACGCGGGCGAAGACGGGCGGCAGGCCGGATTCGGTGAGGAGGACGGCAAGCCCTGTCTTGCCGATGCTGACCTCATCCTGAGCCGCAAGCATGATGGCGCTGTGAAGCTCCCTGGAAGCCGACGGGATCTTCGCTTGCAGAATGCCCCGGACATCCTGGATCGGGCCGCCGCTCTGCAGCATGTGCTTGGCCGAGCGGTTGGCGTGCAGGACGGCGCCACGTACATTGGTGAGGACCACGGCGCATGTGAGCGCATCGAGCGCCTCGGCCATTCCTGCGCGCTCGACAGTGCCGATGTCCAGCATGTTGCTGATTATCACCGAACGGCGCACATGCGGCAGCAACAGTCTGCCAAGCTTGATTTCGCGCTCGGTGATCATGCCTTGCCGCTTGTGTCGGGCAACGGCGAAGCCGGCAAGACGGGTAGGGGTGTGGATCAGGAAGAACGACATGACGTCGACCAGGCCTTGCGGCTTCAGCCACTCCTGAAAATATCGGGAGGTCTCCAGGTAGGTCTGAGGGATATGACGCGAGACCACATGCGGCACATCGAGCGAAGGCCATGTCGAGAGATCCTCGAGCTGCCGGGCGTGGATCTCGGGGATATATTTCGCCTGTTGCTCCAGCCAGTATGGCTCTATTCCCACGGTCCTGTAGATCAGCAGCCGATCGTTGGCGAGGTCGTCAAGGTGCAGGACCGCAGTCTGGGCATCGAGCGCATCCCTGATCCCAGCCAGCGCGTGTTCCCATCGCCCCGGGTTGAGTGCGCAATCGTAGATTGAGCCAATCAGCTTCGACAGATCATGATGCGACAATGCCTTGGCCATCGACGGCCCCCCGCATGTCGACAGCGCGTCCGACGCGGAAAGCAGCGCGCTCTCACAGGTGCTCTCGCCTCTCCAAATGTTAGCGATCGCTTAAATTCTGATTATCTCCCCCAAACAGGGGATGCGCAAGCACCCGGGCGGTGAAATACTCGCGCCCCAGAAGACAAGGTCACACTTAGCTGTGACAACCAGTGGGGTTCAGCGCGTTCCTGGCTCGCGGGCCTTCGCCACTGTGATGCAGCCGGGGGGATTAATCAAGAATTCTGCCTGCGTGCGCCGACTATCACGGCGCGCGACCGCCTATTGCTGAAACGTTAAGCCGGGCTCGACCCGGACAATTCGGGATGGAGCAGCATTATGTACAGATACATTGCTTTTGCAGCACTTTGCATGGCGGCGATGCCCGCGCATGCCGACGAGCTTGGAGCCATGAAGGCTGAAAGCATCGATCTCGCCGGCTTCCTTGGTGTCGTCTATTATACGCCTCAGGAGGACGGCTATCGGGTGGTCACCACCATCGCGCAGGGCGAGGCTGGCTTGCCAGTGCGTTTCGTGGCGACACTGACCGAGAACCAGCTAGTCGCGGTCTCCGTGCCGGGCAAGCTGGGAGAGTCGGACCAGATCATCAAGATATCCCGTGTCGGCGGCAAGCTTGTCGTCAGCCCACAACCGATAGACGGCATCGTGGTTTCTTCTCCGAAGCCCGCCGTCGACTGATGACCGCCGTCGAGTGATCCAAGGTCGAGTGATCCAAGGT
>NZ_RZSX01000503.1:0-4700 GCF_004023105.1 Mesorhizobium sp. M5C.F.Ca.IN.020.32.2.1
GTCTAAAGATCATCGCGCTCCCAGGTCCACGCTGGTAAATCGTGAAGGAGGGGTTTTGGCTCGACCGAAGCCCCTCCTTTTTCATGCCGACTTGCCAATTTATTCCCAATTGCCAACGGCTTCCGTTCAATTCTCGCTGCTACCGATGATTCGAAGCCCGCGGGCTTGCGGGTTGTCCCAATTCCGAAGCGCGGCACGCGGAATCTCGACCATGCCCTCCTTGCGCAATCGTTTCGACCGCCTGCTCGAGGGCGCCGCGCCCAAGGTCACCCGGCAGGAGCTGACCCATGTCGAGCGCCTGGCGCTGGTCCGCCGGCATTGGCGATTTCTCGCTCGCCTATTCGACCGCCGTCCAGGGCAATCTTTCAGGGGATGCCGGCCTAGCCCGCGGCTCAGCGTGCTGTAAGCCGGTCAGTTCCGCAGCCGGTAGCCGGTCCGGAAGATCCACGCGACGATCGCTATGCAGATAAGCAGGAAAACGACGGTCATGCCGAGGCTGATGCCGATCGAGACGTCGGATTCGCCGTAGAAACTCCAGCGAAAACCGCTGACCAGATAGAGGACGGGGTTGAACAGCGTCACCGTGCGCCAGATGCCGGGCAGCATGTCGATCGAATAGAAGCTGCCGCCAAGGAAGGTCAGCGGCGTGATGATCAGCAACGGCACCAGCTGCAGCTGCTCGAAGCTTCTCGCCCAGATGCCGATGATGAAACCGAACAGGCTGAAGGTCACCGACGTCAGCACCAGGAAGGAGAGCATCCAGAACGGATGCTCGATAGTCAGCGGTACGAACAGCGACGCGGTCGCGAGGATGATCAGGCCGAGTATGATCGACTTGGTCGCCGCACCGCCGACATAGGCAATGATGATCTCCAGATAGGACACGGGCGCCGACAGCAATTCGTATATCGAGCCGACGAATTTCGGGAAATAGATGGCGAAGGAGGCGTTGGAGATCGACTGCGTCAGCAGCGACAGCATGATCAGCCCCGGCACGATGAAGGCGCCGTAGCTGATGCCGTCGATCTCGGTGATGCGCGAGCCGATGGCCGAGCCGAAGACGACGAAATAGAGCGATGTCGAGATGACAGGCGACACGATGCTCTGCAGCACGGTCCGAAAGGCGCGCGCCATCTCCATCTTGTAGATCGCCCAGACTGCTCGCAGGTTCATGCGTCCCTCCTCACCAGATTGACGAAGATCTCCTCGAGCGAGCTGTTTTGCGTGTCGATATCGCGGAACTGGATGCCGGCCGTCTCAAGGTCGCGGAGCAGCGAGGCGACGCCCGGCCGTTCGCTCTGGTTGTCATAGGTGTACGTCAGTTGATTGCCGTCCGGCGCAAGCTCCAGCGCGTAGCGCGAAAACGTCTCGGGTATGGTGGCGAGCGGACTGCGCAATTCCAGCAACAGCCTTTTGCGGCCGAGCGTGCGCATCAGTTCGGCCTTGTCCTCGACCAGCACGATTTCGCCGCGATTGATGACGCCGACGCGGTCGGCCATCGCTTCGGCCTCCTCGATATAGTGTGTGGTCAGGATGATGGTGACGCCATCCTCGCGCAGCCGGCGCACCATCGCCCACATGTCCTGGCGCAGCTCGACGTCGACCCCGGCTGTCGGCTCGTCGAGGAACAGCACTCTCGGTTCGTGCGACAACGCCTTGGCGATCATCAGCCGCCGCTTCATGCCGCCGGACAGGGTGATCGCCTTGGCGTCCTTCTTGTCCCACAACGACAGGTCGCGCAGCACTTTCTCGACGAAGGCGGGGTTGGCTGGCTTGCCGAATAGGCCGCGGCTGTAACTGACAGTCGCCCATACGCTCTCGAACGCGTCGATGGTCAGTTCCTGCGGCACCAGCCCGATGAGGCTGCGCGCGGCGCGATAATCCCGGCCGATATCGTAGCCGTCCACGGTGACCGTGCCCGACGAGCGGTTGACGATACCGCAGACGATCGAGATCAGCGTCGTCTTGCCGGCGCCGTTCGGCCCGAGCAGCGCAAAGATCTCGCCACGCTCAATGTCGAGGTTGATCTCCTTCAGCGCCTTGAAACCGGTGGCGTAGGTCTTGGTGACCCCGGAAATGGAAATGATCGATGGCATGGCTGAAAAAAACGGCTGCTTGAAAGGAGAACTGTTGGTTCAATCCGCTGAATGTCGGTGCGCGCAGCCGGAAGTCAATGGCACTCCTGACAGTTCTGGACATCGGCATGCGAAGACGCATCCACCGCTGCCGCAGTCCTGCGGCGTTCCGCCTCGCGTGACGCCACGCCGCTTTGACCGTTTAGCGCATCCGGCCTATCTTCTGCGACATAAGCAGCAGCCGGAGCCCACCATGGACCCGCTCATCCTTTCGCGCATCCAATTCGGCGCGAACATCTCGTTCCATATCCTGTTTCCGGCTATCACCATCGCGCTTGGCTGGATGCTGCTGTTCTTCAAGCTTCGCTACAACGCCACAGGCGATACCGCCTGGATGCGCGCCTATTTCACCTGGGTGAAAGTGTTCGCGCTGTCCTTTGCCATGGGCGTGGTTTCGGGCGTCACCATGAGCTTCCAGTTCGGCACCAACTGGCCGGGTTACATGGAGACCGTCGGCAACATAGCCGGCCCGCTGCTCGCCTATGAGATACTCACCGCCTTCTTCCTCGAGGCGGCGTTCCTCGGCATCATGCTGTTCGGCTTCCGCCGCGTCTCCAACCGCACCCACACGCTGGCAACCGTGCTGGTGGCCGGCGGCACCACCCTGTCGGCCTTCTGGATCATCGCGCTCAATTCCTGGATGCAGACGCCGGTCGGCTTTGAGATGCGCAACGGCGTAGCGCACGCAACCGACTGGTGGGCGATCGTCTTCAACCCATCGATGCCCTACCGGCTCGTCCACATGCTGCTTGCCTCCGGCCTGACGGTTTCGTTCCTGATCGCTGGCCTGTCGGCGCTGCGCTATCTCTATGGCGACCGCTCGGAATCGATGTGGAAGGCCTTGCGCACCGGTGTCTTCACCGCGGCGATCCTGATCCCCATCCAGATCTTCGCCGGCGACCAGCATGGCCTCAACACGCTCGAGCATCAGCCGCAGAAGATCGCCGCCATGGAGGCCAACTGGAACACCGGCCCCAATGTGCCGCTGGTCCTTTTCGCGCTTCCCGACGAGGCGGCAAGGGAGAACAAATTCGAAGTCGCCATCCCCGACGGCGCCAGCCTTATCCTCAGGCACAGCGCCAGTGGCGTCGTGCCGGGGCTGAACGACTTTGCCGGCAACCATCCGCCGGTCTTCCCGGTGTTCTGGGCTTTTCGCATCATGGTCGGCACCGGCGTCCAGATGCTCGTCGTCTCCTGGTCGGCCGCCTTTTTCCTTAAGCGCCGCCACACCCTGCCGAAACCGCTGGCGCTGGTTATGGTGCCGATGGCGCTGTCCGGCTGGCTGGCGACGCTGGCCGGCTGGTACACCACCGAGATCGGCCGCCAGCCCTGGCTGGTCACCGGTGTGCTCAAGACCGTCGATGCGGTCGGGCCGGTCGCCGGCAGCCAGGTCGCGCTCTCGCTTGCGGTCTATCTCATCCTCTACGCGCTGCTTCTGATCGCCTATCTCGGCGTGCTGGTCTATCTGGCGCTGAAGGCGGCGAAGGACGGCGATACCTCGCCGCTGCCGGGCGTTCTCGATGCGGCGCTGTCGCAGCCGGCGGCGAAATAGGAAGAACGGTGATGACCCTCGACTGGCCGACATTGCTCCCCCTCATCTTCGCCGGCCTGATGGGCCTTGCCATCCTGATCTACGTTATCCTCGACGGCTTCGATCTCGGCATCGGCATCCTGTTCGCGGCCGCTGAAGACGCCGAGCAGGACACGATGATTGCGGCAATAGGCCCGTTCTGGGACGCGAACGAGACCTGGCTGGTGCTGGCGGTCGGCCTGCTGCTGGTTGCCTTCCCGCTGGCGCACGGCACCATCCTCACCGCGCTCTACATTCCGGTCTTCCTCCTCCTTGTCGGCCTGATCCTACGCGGCGTTGCCTTCGATTTCCGTGCCAAGGTACCGGCCGGCCGGAAGCATCGCTGGAACCGCATCTTCTTCCTGGGCTCGTTCATCGCCTCGCTGGCGCAGGGCTACATGCTGGGGATTTATGTTCTGGGCCTGGATGTCGGCCTCAGCGGCATGGCCTTCGGCGCTCTGGTGGCGCTCTGCCTTGCCGCCGCCTATGCGGCGATGGGCGCGGCCTGGGTCATCTACAAGACGGAAGGCGAATTGCAGAAGAAGGCGGTGCTATGGCTGCGCCGGGCGCTGGTGCTGACCGCGCTCGGCATGGTCGCCGTCTCGCTGGCCACGCCGCTCGCCAGTCCGCGCATCTTCGACAAATGGTTCGTCTGGCCCGCCATGCTCTATTTGTCGCCGCTGCCGATCCTGTCGGCGGTGCTGTTCGCCTGGCTGTGGCGGCAGACCTTTCACCTGCCTAAAGCAGACGACCGCCACGCGCTGACGCCGTTCTTGACACTGGCCGCCATCTTCACGCTGGGCTTTGCCGGGCTCGCCTGGTCGTTCTATCCCTTCGTCGTGCCCGACAGGCTGACCATCTGGCAGGCGGCGTCCGCGCCTGAAAGCCTCGCCATAATCATGGCCGGCACGGTGGTCGTGCTGCCGGTCATCATTTTCTATTCGTTTTATGCATACCGCGTGTTCGGCGGCAAGGCGACGGATCTGACCTACGAC
>NZ_RZSX01000504.1:0-4697 GCF_004023105.1 Mesorhizobium sp. M5C.F.Ca.IN.020.32.2.1
GGCGCATGACCCCGGAAACCGATTTCGGTTTCCGGAAACGATCATGCGCAAATGCAAAGTGTTAGAGCGTCCTTTTGCGCGTCCAATAGGACGCGCGGCGCTCTAATGTCCGTTCCGCTGCGGTTCTCGAAAGCCATCGTTTTGGTCGCTTCGCGCCCGTCTTCGACTCCGGCTCGGCCTGACCTGAATCTCAACACACCCTCTCCGCCAACCAAACCTGAAGGAAGACCAAAATGGCAGACGCCTATACCCGTGTCGCGGACGCGATCGTTCCGTCCGTCTATGCACAATACTCGTTCGAGGAGCATGTCCAGTCGCTCGAGATCTACCAGGCCGGGATCCTGTTTTCCGACCCGGCCATCGCTTCGAAGCTCTCCATGGGCGGGCGTTCCGTCGACATGCCCGGCTGGAAGGATCTCGGCAACGATCCGTCCGAGCCGGTCAATGACGATCCGGCCGATTCGATCGAGTTGAAGAAGATCGGCGCGCGCCGCGAGGTCGCCGCCCGCAATGTCCGCGCCCAGGCCTGGGGCATTCCGGACCTGACCAGCATCCTCGCGGGCGACGACCCGCAGAAGCTGATCGTGCGCCGCCAGACCGACTACTGGCAGCGCGCCAACAAGCTGACGCTGCTCGGCATCCTGAAAGGGGTGCTGGCCGACAACATCGCCAACGATGCCGGTGACCTGGTGCGCGTCACCGGCGCTTCGATCGTCGACACCGACATCATCGAGGCCGCCTATCTGATGGGCGACCGCGCCGACAAGTTCAAGACGATCTGGATGCACTCCAAGCAGATGAAGGCGTTGAAGCTCGCCGACCTCATCGACTATGTGCCGCCGTCCGAGCAGGGCGGGCCGCTGATCCCCTATTACATGGGGCTCAGGGCCGTCGTCGACGACGACATCCCGGTGGCGGCGGGCGTCTACACGGCGTTCATGTTCAAGGACAAGGCAATCCTGTGGAACGAGCTGCCGGTCAACACCGAAGGCGGGCCGCTGGAGTTCGACCGCAAGCCGCGCCAGGGCCATGGCGGCGGCGTCACCGAAATGGTCGGCCGCAGGCATTTCGTCCCGCATGTGCCCGGCACCCGCTTCCTCGACGCCTCCTCGGCCGGCGAATTCGCCACCGACGCCGAGCTGGCGCTGGCGGCGAACTGGGACCGCACCGCGTCGAGCGTCAAGAACATGACGTTCATCGCGCTGAAGACGACCGAGGCCTGATCGGACCGGAAGAGGCGGGGGTAAAAGAACTCCCGCCCTTTCTGGACGCTAGTGGTCGAAATCTAACGCTTGGTTCCGGGGCCGTAAGCCCGCTCAGGGTGGAAAGCGGACGCTAGAATGTGCTTTTTGGCAAAGCGCTCAGTGCGCGCGTAACGCAAGGTGAATTTCAAGCGGCTTTGAGATGAGGCCTTTATCAACGATGGCTTCAAGCGTCTGCTTCGTCAGACTGATATTGTCATATTGCTGCGGAACCGACAGAATTAACCCTCCCTCTGCGGGCGTGGCATAAAACACTACATAGCCTTTCGCCTCACCGGCGAGCGGGAAGGCGATAGTATTGATTTCAGTATCCATTACTCGCTTGCCAAAAAAATAATTGGCACGATTATTCTGCTGACGTAATTCAAACTCCTGATGCTGGAGAACAGAGTATATACGTTTGTTCTCCGGCGACTCAGGGTCGTTGCTGCATCCAGAGAATGGGATAATTGCGAACATCAACACTGAAAGGGCCTTCCAACTAGTGTAGATCATATCAAATTCCTGCTTTCCATGGGTATTTGCCCTAGATGTCCGAAATGGGTCGGCAGCGGTATTCCGTTTCGGGTACCAAGCGTCAGGTTTTGACCGCTAGGTCGCCAATGTGGCGAATCCCAAGTTCACCCGCTGCGCTAAACCAGAGTGAAACAAGACTTGGGGTTCGCAACATATTCATGTTGCCCTTTAATCAATCGCCGTCACCAAATGGTTACAGAAATGGGCGATGCTGCTTTGTCTTGGCAAGGAGGGTAACCATGAACATGACATACAAGGCAGTTCAGCGAGTGCTCCGAAAAGCGGGCATTGTCATAAGCAAAAAGGGCGAAGTTCACCGCATAAACTTCTTCAGCGGTCTGGAAAACACCGCCTACTATACGACAAGTCTTCAGGAGGCCCTGGATCGGGGTTTGGGGATGGCGAGAGGTGCCGGAAGGCTGCAAGCAAGCGCCGTTGCCAAGTCGGCCGAAACAGGGCGGCCGACGAGCGCACGCGTCGGCTGATGCCGCAGGAATTCGGGCCGCAAGTGATCGCCGCGTTGAGCGGCGATATCGAGAAACTGCAATAGCCACAATATTTTCGTCTTTTCCTCGCTCGAACGGGCACAGGGGACGGATAACGCCGCGACGCTACCCGCTTCCTGACGGGTGGTGGTTGGCGTGACGGGTTCCACGCGCGAGACGTGCGAACGTTTTTCTCAAGCAAAAAATCACCAGCGGTTCATCGTTTCACGGAAACGCCGAACCGCTCTATCTCTTTGTTTTTGCGCAATTCCGGACGGAAAACCGTTCACACTTTTCCTGGAATTGCTCCAAATCCTCAGCCGCTACGAGGCGGCTTTTTGCCGTGGGCCCATGCCTGCTTTTTCCGATCCACACAGACGGAGCCTAAAATCATGGCCATCACCCCGCTCGACATCGCCAACATGGCGCTTGGCGTCCTCGACGAGGCGCCGATCGACAGCCTTGATCAGGACGTGAAACCGGCCCGCCTGCTCAATCTGCATTTCGACCTGACCCGCGAGGCAGAGCTGACGAAACACGCCTGGGTGTTCGCGATCCTGGCGGCCGCCGTCGTCGGGTCCGATACCGGCAGTGGCGCGGGCACGCTGAACTTTGCCTATGAATTGCCGGTGGACTGCCTGCGGCCTTTGCCGCTGACCGATAATGGCGAGCCGGATGGCGTGCCGATCGCGTGGCGCCAGGAGGCCGGGCTGATCTATTGCGACCGGTCGGGGCCGCGTCTCATTCGCTACGTCGCCAACCTCACCGATCCGAACGACTGGGACGCGCTGTTCACCGAAGTGCTGGTTGCAGCGCTCGCCATCAAGATCGCGCATCCGCTGACCCACAAGGCGGGCATGATCGACATCGCCCGCGGTGCCTATGACCGGGCGCTCGACGCGGCATTCCAGTCCAACGCCATCCAGCGTGGCGGCAGGCTTTCTACGTCGTCCTGGGCGATCCAGCGCGGCGGGTTTGTGCGCTGATGACGCTCTATCCAGTCCAGGACACATTCGTGCGTGGCGAGATCTCGCCGCGGCTACACGCCCGCGCGTCGCTCGATCTTTATCGGGCGGCGCTTTCCAAATGCGAAAACTTCGTCACGTTGCCGCATGGCGGCATCCGCAAGCGCGGCGGGACATACTTCGTTGGCGAGGTGAAGACTTCGGCCAAGAGGACGCGCGGCATACCGTTCATCTTCTCGGCAGACCAGGCCTACATGCTTGAGTTCGGCGACCTCTACATCCGCGTCTACGCCTATGGAGCCCGCGTCGGCACGGTGGAAGTGGCGACACCCTATCTCGAAGCCGATCTGTTCGACCTGCAATTCGTCCAATCCGCCGACCAGATGTGGATCACCCACAGGGACTACCTTCCGCAGGTTCTCACCCGCACGGCGCACACCCTATGGACGCTGGCCGAGTTCGTCTTTCTCGACGGCCCCTATGACGACATCAACACAAGCGCGACCACCATGGCGCCTGCCGAGACCGGCGCCGTCCATCCCCTTATGACCAACAACACCGCTCCAAGCGGCACTGCTGCCGACAGCAGCGGGTCCGCCGACGCCTACAAGGTGTTTGACCGGGACAATGGGTCAAACCTTTCGTTCGGCACGACGACCGGCTTCTTGTCCTATGACTTCGCCGGTACAGCGACCAAGGTTTGTGACGGCTACTGGCTTCGGGCAAACTCCACTGGTGGTACAAAGGCACCCATCGCGTGGGATTTCCAGGGCTTCGACGGCACGAACTGGATCTCGCTTGACAGCCGGACAGCGGAAACCGGGTGGTCGCGCAGCGAAGTGCGCTTCTTCGAGTTTCAGAATGAGACTGCCTACCAGTCCTATCGGTTGAATATCTCGGGCTCGGAGGACGACGCCAATCTTACGATCGCGGAAATGGGATGGCATGAGGATGGCGATACACAGACGCCATTCGATCTCACGGCGTCCTCGATCGTCGGCATCAACGACGGCACGGGTTTTCAGACCAGCGATGTTGGCCGTACCATTCGTTTGCTCGGCTCGGATGCTGTCTGGCGCTGGGCGCGTATCACGAGCCGCACCAGCGCTACCGTGGTCAAAGTCAGGTTGTATGGGCATGCGCTTCCCGATCTCAGCCCGATCGCCCGCTGGCGTCTCGGCACCTTCGTTCCCGGCAAGTACGTCGAAAGCGGTTCGCTGTACGAGGAGCGGTTAGCCTTCAGCCGAAGATTCTCCGTCTACGCATCCGCAACCGGCGACTTCGACAATTTCGCACTCGGGGAAAAGGACGACGATGCTCTTGAATTTATCCAGGCCGGCGGCGGGCAGGCCAATGACATTACGTGGATCTCCGATTCGGATGGTGCCCTGCTGATCGGAACGCTTGGCGGGGTCCGCGCTCTATCGGGTTCCGGCATCGACGAAGCGCTGACCCCTTCTTCCTTCAAG
>NZ_RZSX01000505.1:0-4688 GCF_004023105.1 Mesorhizobium sp. M5C.F.Ca.IN.020.32.2.1
CATCACGGGCGTGCCGCTGTCGATCCATTTGCCCGGCTGGGAGCGGCTGGCACACGAGGTGCTCGATGTCGTCGAGGCAGAGGGCGCCGATCTTCGCCACACCGTGCTCTGCCATATGAACCCCAGCCACAACGATCTCGACTATCAGACAAGCCTCGCCCGGCGCGGCGCTTTCCTGGAATACGACATGATCGGCATGGACTATTATTATGCCGATCAGGACGCGCAATCGCCCTCCGATGAGGAGAATGCACGGGCAATTGCGGCACTTATCGACGCCGGCTTCGGCGACCGCCTGCTGCTGTCGCAGGATGTGTTCCTCAAGATCATGCTGACCCGCTTCGGCGGTTTCGGCTACGGCTATATCCTCAAGCATTTCGTACCGCGCCTGAAACGGCATGGCGTCGAGCAACCGGCCATCGACCGCATGCTGGTCGCCAATCCGAGGGCTGTGTTCTCGCCGCGGAACTGACTTACGACGGAGTTCAAATGTCCAAGAAAAAGATTCTGCTAGCCGGTGAATCCTGGGTGTCGACCGCGACCCATATCAAAGGCTTCGACCAGTTTCCGACGGTCACCTATCACACCGGCGCCGACGAATTGCTGACGGCGCTGAAGGCGACCGACTTCGATCTGACCTTCATGCCGGCGCATGAGGCGCAGCGCAGCTTTCCGCAAACAATGGAGGCGCTTTCGGCCTATGATGCGGTGGTGCTCTCCGACATCGGCGCCAACACGCTGCTTCTGCATCCCGACACTTGGGTTCACTCGAAGCCGACGCCGAACCGTTTGCGCCTGCTGCGCGATTATGTGCGCGACGGCGGCGGGCTTTTGATGTTTGGCGGCTATTATAGCTTCCAGGGCATTAATGGCGGCGCGCGCTATCGCAAGACGCCGGTCGAGGAGGTGCTGCCGGTGAACTGCCTCGCCTTCGACGACCGCGTCGAGGTGCCGGAAGGGTTTTCGCCTGTTCTGAAAGGCCCCTCGGACCACCCGATCTTGAAGGGTCTCGGTTCGGCTTGGCCAATCCTGCTCGGCTTCAACGAGGTGACGCTGAAAGACGGGGCGGAAGTTCTGGCAACCGTGTCATCGGATTACGGATCGCTGCCGCTGCTCGTCGCCGGCCACTATGGCAACGGCCGCACTGCGGCCTGGACATCCGATGTCGGGCCGCATTGGCTGCCACCGGAGTTCATCGCCTGGAAAGGCTACAAAACCCTGTTCGAACAGATGCTGAGCTGGGCGACCGATGAGAGCTGAGCGATGCATGTCCATGTCGTGGGCAATGCCTGCGTAGACACGATGTTTCGCGTCGGCCGCTTCCCCGCCGCCGGCGAGACTTTGAGCGCCAGCAGCTACGCCGACGGCCTCGGCGGCAAAGGCGCAAACCAGGCCGTTGCGGCCGCGCGCACGGGTGCTGCGGTGACGTTTTGGACGGCGCTCGGCAAGGACCGCGCAGGCGCATGGATCCGAGCCTCTCTCGGCAGGGAGTTGTCCGACCTCGAGGTGAGCGAATTCGACCTGCCGAGCGACCGCTCGACCATCGTCATTGAGGCCGGCGGCGAGAACTTCATCGTCAGCGGTGTCGCCTGCAGCGAAGCGTTCGATCCGATCGCGCAAACGGCACTTGCGCGACGGATCGCGTTCGGCGACATCGTCGTCTGTCAGGGAAACCTGCGAGGCGCCGCGATAAATGCCTGCCTGCGGGCAGCACAGGAAACTGGCGCGCGCACCGTCCTGAACGTCAGTCCTGTCAATGCGGCGGCTTTGCCTGACTTCGGTCTGGCGCAGCTGTTGGTCGTGAACCAATCCGAGGCGAAAGCACTGACCGGCGAGGGTGATATGGCAGCTGCGGCCGACGCGCTCGCGGCCAAAGGCGCCGGAACAGTCGTGATCACACTTGGCGCGGAAGGTTGTCTCGTGCTTGGCCCGGACCAGGAAGCACCGCTTCGTTTGCCGGCGCCCGGCGTCGAAGCGCTCGACACCAGCGGCGCCGGCGATGTGTTTTGCGGCTGTCTGGCCGGCGGGCTTTCCAAAGGAATGTCGGTTACCTCAGCGCTGAAGGTCGCGCTCGCGGCCGCGGCAATTGCGGTGACTCGCCCTGGCACATTGATATCCTGTCCTTCCGCGCCTGAAATGGCGGCGCTCATCGATGAAACGGAGCTCTCATGACCCAACTCGGCCAATCAGGCGCCGACGCGCTTCTAGAACTTTTCGGCCGCACCAAGGTGGTGATCGGTGTCGTTCATCTTGCGCCGCTCCCTGGCTCGCCGCGCTTTGACGGCGAGGCGGTCGAGGCGATCTATCAGCAGGGTCTCGATGATGCGAGGTCCTATCTCGACGGCGGATGTGACGGCGTGATCGTCGAGAATCATGGCGACATCCCCTTTGCCAAACCTGACGATATCGGACCGGAGACAGCGGCCTATATGGCGGTCGTTTCCGACCGTATCCGCCGCGAACTCGGCAAGCCGGTCGGCATCAATGTGCTCGCTAACGCCGCGATCCCTGCCCTTGCGATCGCCAGTGCCGCCGGCGCGGGTTTCATCCGCGTCAATCAATGGGCGAATGCCTATGTCGCCAACGAGGGTTTTGTCGAGGGCGAGTCGGGTCGCGCGGCGCGCTACCGCGCCAAGCTTCGCGCCAACGGCATCCGCGTTTTCGCCGATGCTCATGTCAAGCATGGCGCACATGCCATCGTTGCCGACCGGCCAGTGGAGGAACTGGTCAAGGATCTGGTCTTCTTCGACGCCGACGCCATCATTGCGACCGGTCAGCGCACCGGGCACGCTGCGGATCTGAGCTACATCCGCATGATCAAGGAGGCCGCCGGCCTACCGACGCTGGTCGGCAGCGGCGTGACGCCCGACAATGCTAACGATATCCTTGGCATCGTCGATGGCGTCATTATCGCCAGCGCACTGAAGCATGACGGCGTCTGGTGGAACCAGGTCGACCCTGCCAGAGTAAAGACCTTCATGGCCGGGCTGAGGCGATGATCGAGCGGCAATGATGCCATTCTGTTTGTGGCCGGAGCGAAGTCGCGGGGCCGCAAACGCGGATGCCAACAGGCAACGACGACACTCAGGCCGCAGTCACCTTGTCGTTGATCCTGCAGCCCATTCGGACCGGTACCAGCCGACGAATTTCTTCAGACCATCTTCGATCGAAACGCTCGGCTTGAAGCCGAAATCGCGCTCCAGTGCCGTCATGTCGGCATAGGTCCGCTCGACGTCGCTGCTCTGCATCGGCTCGCTGTGGCGGATCGCCTTTACACCGAGCAGTCTTTCCAGAGTGTCGATGAAATCGCCCAGCCGCACCGGCCGGTTGTTGCCGACATTGTAAATCCTGCTGGGTGGGGCATCGGCCATGGGCGGCTTGTCGAGCACGGCAACGACCGCCCGCACCACATCGTCGACATAAGTGAAATCCCGCCACATCTCGCCATTGTTGAATACCCGGATCGGCTTTCCCTCGAGGATCGCCTTGGTGAATATCCAATAGGCCATGTCGGGCCGGCCCCAAGGGCCGTAGACGGTGAAAAACCGCAAGCCGGTTTGCGGCACCCCGAAGAGATGGGCATAGGTGTGGCTCATCAATTCATCTGACTTCTTGGTAGCAGCGTAGAGCGAGACGGGCCTGTCGACCTGATCGGTCTCGCTGAACGGCACCTTGCGGTTGCCGCCATAGACCGAACTCGACGAGGCATAGACCAGATGCTCGAATGCTGGCTGCGCGCGACAGAATTCGAGCACTTCGAGATGGCCGACGACATTGGAACGGACATAGAGCCTCGGATTGTCGAGTGAGTGGCGCACACCCGCCTGAGCGGCGAGATGGACAATCCTGGTTATGCCTTGCCCGGCCAAAGCGGTGGCGAGCGCGCCCTGTTCGGCGATCTCGATCTCATGAAATGAAAAATTCTTGTGGGGCTGAAGGCGGGCGAGCCGCCCCTCTTTGAGCGCCAGGTCGTAATAGTCGTTCATATTGTCGATGCCGACGACTGCTTCCCCCCTGCTCAAGAGGTGGTGGCAAACGTAGCTGCCAATGAATCCCGCGGCTCCAGTGACAAGTATAGGCAACAAGGTTCTCCATGCACATGATCGCGAAATCGAGATCGATTTCCGAAACGACCATGTGCAACATCAAAATGCTACATCCGAATGAAGGACCGTCTCAGCTCGTGCTATAGCCGATAGGCGCTACCGACAAGCTGTGCTGTCGACGCTTCAGCTCGCCTCGCGCAGAGCCTCGGCCGCCTGCAGATCGACCGACACGAGCTGGCTAACGCCCTGCTCGGCCATGGTCACCCCGAACAGCCGGTTCATGCGGGCCATGGTGATCGGGTTGTGCGTGATGATGACGAAGCGCGTCTCGGTGGTGGCGGCCATTTCGTCCATCAGATTGCAGAAACGCTCGACATTGTGATCGTCGAGCGGTGCGTCGACTTCGTCGAGCACGCAGATCGGCGCGGGATTGGTCAGGAACACGGCGAAGATCAGAGACATCGCCGTCAACGCCTGTTCGCCGCCGGAAAGCAGCGTCATCGTCTGCGGCTTCTTGCCGGGCGGCCGCGCAAGGATTTCGAGACCGGCCTCGAGCGGATCGTCGGACTCGATCAGTTGCAGTTCCGCCGTCCCGCCGCCGAACAGATGCGAAAACAGCCGCTGGAAATGACCGTTTACCAC
>NZ_RZSX01000506.1:0-4687 GCF_004023105.1 Mesorhizobium sp. M5C.F.Ca.IN.020.32.2.1
TGACGCGCAACCATATGGCGTCCTGGTCACAATCCGTGAGCATCTCGACAACGTTCTGGACATTCCCCGACGTTTCGCCCTTCTTCCATAGAGCGTTGCGCGAGCGCGACCAGTAGTGGGCGATTCCGGTTTCCAGCGTCAGCGCCAGCGCTTCGGCGTTCATATGCGCGACCATCAGCAGCATACCGTGGTCGGCATCGGTGACGACGACGGTGACGAGGCCGCTGGCATCGAAGCGCGGCGAAAAAACCGTGCCTTCTTCCAGTGCCTTCTTGTCTGATGGAGCTTTCGGGAATTTCAGTGCCGACATCGCCGGTCCTTGTTCAGAGCCTTACCCACTTCTCGGGATCATGGCTAGCGACCGGCGACGATCGTTCAGCCCCTGCCGCCACGCACCATTGTGACGAAACGGACCTGTTCCTCGGGCGTGTCCTTGAAGACGCCGGTGAAGGTCGAGGTCAGCGTGGTGGAGCCTTCCTTGCGGATGCCGCGCATGGCCATGCACATGTGCTCGGCTTCGACCATGACGGCGACGCCGCGCGGATTGAGCACGTCCTGGATGACGCCGGCGATCTGCGCGGTCATGGCTTCCTGGGTCTGCAGTCGCTGGGCGAAGATATCGACGACGCGCGCGATCTTGGACAGGCCGACAACCTTGCCGTCCGGCAGATAGCCGACATGCGCCTTGCCGATGATCGGCACCATGTGGTGCTCGCAATGGGAATGGAACGTTATATCCTTGACGAGGACAAGGTCGTCATAGCCGGCGACTTCCTCGAAGGTGCGGCCGAGTTCCTCGGCCGGGCACTTGTCGTAGCCGCCGAACATTTCGCGATAGGCCTTCACCACACGCTTCGGCGTATCGACCAGGCCCTCCCGGTCCGGATTGTCGCCGGTCCAGCGCAACAGCGTGCGAACCGCGGCCTCGGCTTCGGCTTCGGTCGGCCGATCGGTGACCGGCTTTTCCATATAGGCGGAGGGGGGCATGAATTTCTTGATGACGGCATCCATAAAGGCGTCTCCCGTAGTTCCCCTCTCAGGAGGAACGAGTTGAACGGACCACGACCTTTCGGGTGTTAGAAACGTGCCCTGTTTCCAGCCCGTAAGCGGCGTGAACTGATTTGAGCAAGGACGAGGCTGTTGGTTACCTTGTCCATACCCGACTACCAGCATTATATATGATCGTGCCGAGCGAAAGGAAGACCGTCAGCGGCAATCGCTGTTCGCTCGGCGGCGACGGATTGGAAAAATATGATCGACGACGTCTACAATGCGAAAATTCTGGGATTTGCCGGGAATATCGCGCGGATCGGCCGGCTCGACCGTCCCGATGCAACCGCGCGCGCGCATTCCAAGCTGTGCGGCTCGACCGTGACTGTCGATCTGAAGATGGATGACGGCGTCGTCACCGATTTCGCCCATGATGTGAAGGCCTGTGCGCTTGGCCAGGCTTCGTCCTCGATCATGGCGCAACATGTCATCGGCGCCAGCGCGGGCGAATTGCGCGCTGTGCGCGAGAGGATGCTGAAGATGTTGAAGGAAAACGGCGCACCGCCCGAAGGCCGCTTCGCCGACCTCAGATATTTAGAACCGGTGCGCGATTATAAGGCGCGCCATGCCTCGACCATGCTGACCTTCGATGCGGTGGTCGACGCGATCGGCCAGATCGAGAAGAAGCGCGCCGAACAGGCGGCTTAGCCGTCAAATGGCGACCGATCACACGCACCAGCATCAGAGGCCGCGGTACACGCGCAACTGGCCCGGCCCCTGGCGCAAGACGCCCGGCCGAATCCTCGGCACGACGCTTGTGCGCTTTTACCAGCTGACGCTGTCCGGCTTTGTCGGCAATTCCTGCCGGCATCTGCCGACCTGTTCCGAATACGCACATGAGGCAATCGCCCGCCATGGACTATGGGCCGGCGGCTGGATGGGGTTTTTCCGGGTGCTGCGCTGCGGGCCGGGCGGAACGCACGGCATTGATCGTGTGCCGGATGTGCTGGCCGATCGCTACGTCTGGTTCGCGCCCTGGCGGTACTGGCGGATCGGAAAAGAACGCAGTGACTCGGAAAACTGATCCCGGTAGAGGGGCTCGGTAATCGGGCAGATCTTTACGACTTGCTAACCTTAACCTCATGTTGCGTATTTAAGACAAAATCGAGACAAGACGCCTCGCTAAGCCGCTCCTGACATGCCTCAGGAGAGATTGCCAAATGCGCAAGATTGACCGCCGTCCATTCGTTTTCGCATTGGTTCTCTACCTGCTGGCTTGGCTGTTGGGTTTTCCGATCCGTGCTCAATCCGCGCCGCTGAAGGACGTTGAATGCACGCTGATCCTGGATGCTGCAAGCGGCGAAACTCTGTATCGGCAAGGGGTTTGTGACCAGCGCTTCAGTCCCGCCTCGACATTCAAGGTCCCATTGTCGCTGATCGGCTACGACGCGGGGATCCTGATCGACGTGCACACGCCGGCATGGGATTACAAGCCGGAGTTCAATGCGGTGAAGCGCGACCAGAAAACCGTCGACCCGACGATCTGGGAAAAGGACTCGGTGCTGTGGTTTTCGCAGGAAATCACCCGCCGGCTCGGCAGCGAGCGGTTCGCCGGCTACGTGTCGAAATTCGACTACGGCAACACCGATGTATCCGGCGATGCCGGCAAGAATGATGGCCTCACCCGGTCCTGGGTGAACTCTTCCCTCAAGATATCGCCGGTCGAACAGGTGAATTTTCTGCGCCGCCTGCTCGCCCGCAAACTGCCGGTTTCGGACAAGGCCTATGCGATGACCGAGGCGATCTTGCCGACCTTCCAGGCAGGTGGCTGGACGGTGCAGGGCAAGACCGGGACCACGGGGCTTCGCAACGACGCCGACAAGGTCAACCGCTCGCTTGGCTGGTTTGTCGGCTGGGCGCAAAGTGATGGCCGCAAGATCGTCTTTGCCCGCCTGGTGGTCGACACGAAACGATCGGACACGCCCAAGGGCCTCAGGACGCGGGCGATGTTCATGAAAGAGCTGCCGAATCTCGTCAAGCAAAACTAAGTGATCGGCCATTCGCCTTTACGGCACGGGAATCTGCCCATAAAAGACTGCCGCCGGACGCATCCGGCATTTCACCACCCGCGCTCGTTTGCGGGACTGGATAGGAGAACTTCATGCTGAATTCCGTTTCCCTGACATTTCCCGATGGCTCAGTCCGCGACTACGAGGCGGCGATGACCGGCGCCGGCCTGGCGGAATCGATCTCGAAGTCGCTGGCCAAGAAAGCCGTCGCCTACAGCATCGACGGCGTGGTGCGCGATCTTTCCGACCCGCTCGGCAAGTCCGGCAAGGTCGAGATCATCACCCGCGAAGACCCGCGCGCCCTGGAGCTCATCCGTCACGACGCAGCGCACGTGCTGGCCGAAGCCGTGCAGGAATTGTGGCCGGGTACGCAGGTGACCATCGGCCCGGTGATCGAGAACGGGTTCTACTATGATTTTGCCCGCAACGAGCCGTTCACGCCCGACGATTTTCCGGTGATCGAGAAGAAGATGCGCGAGATCATCGCGCGCAACAAGCCATTCACCAAAGAGGTGTGGTCGCGCGAGAAGGCGAAAAAAATCTTCGCCGACAAGGGCGAGCGCTACAAGCTGGAACTGATTGACGCCATTTCCGACGATCAGGACCTCAAGATCTATGCGCAGGGCGACTGGTTCGACCTCTGCCGCGGCCCGCACATGGCCTCGACCGGCCAGATCGGCAACGCCTTCAAGCTGATGAAGGTAGCCGGCGCCTATTGGCGCGGCGACAGCAACAATCCGATGCTGACGCGCATCTACGGCACGGCCTGGGCCGATCAGGCGCAGCTCGATGCCTACCAGATGATGCTGGAGGAAGCCGAAAAGCGCGATCACAGGAAGCTCGGCCGCGAGATGGACCTGTTCCATTTCCAGGAGGAAGGGCCGGGCGTCGTCTTTTGGCATGCCAAGGGCTGGAGAATGTTCCAGAACCTGGTCAACTACATGCGCCGCCGCCTCGACGAGCAGGGTTATCAGGAAGTCAACGCGCCGCAAGTGCTCGACAAGAGCCTGTGGGAGACGTCAGGCCACTGGGGCTGGTACCGGGACAATATGTTCAAGGTGACGGTTGCTGGCGACGACACCGACGATGACCGGATGTTTGCGCTGAAGCCGATGAACTGCCCCGGCCACGTCCAAATATTCAAGCACGGGCTGAAGTCCTACCGCGATCTGCCGGTAAAACTTGCGGAATTCGGCAATGTGCATCGCTATGAGCCGTCCGGTGCGCTGCATGGGTTGATGCGCGTGCGCGGCTTTACCCAGGACGATGCCCACATCTTCTGCACCGAGGAACAGCTCGCCGACGAGTGCATCAAGATCAACGACCTGATCCTGTCGACTTATGCCGATTTCGGCTTCGACGAAATCACCGTCAAGCTGGCGACCCGCCCCGAAAAACGCGTCGGCACCGACGCGATGTGGGATCATGCCGAGGGCGTGCTGCAGGACGTGCTCGGCATGATCGCGGCGCGCTCGGGCAACCGGATCAAGACGGGCGTCAATCCGGGCGAGGGCACGTTCTACGGGCCGAAGTTCGAATATGTGCTGAAGGACGCCATCGGCCGTGACTGGCAATGCGGCACCACGCAGGTTGATTTCAACCTGCCGGAACGGTTCGGCGCCTTCTAC
>NZ_RZSX01000507.1:0-4687 GCF_004023105.1 Mesorhizobium sp. M5C.F.Ca.IN.020.32.2.1
CGCTTGTAGTGTTCGATCAACCAGTCGAAGGTTCCGTGCTGGTGATGACGCATCGAGCCTTCCGCAGGATCCCCTTTGGTCGCCTGTATGTAAGCGGTGCGGAACTCCTCGGAGCCATATTCGCCGGGAAGGTAGGCGCTCGCCTTGCCCTTCATGCGGAAGCGCCAGCGGGCCTTGCCGTGACGGTCGAACACGCGCGAGACGCCCGGAAATGGATTTTGTGCGCGCCGCTTCATTTGAGCACGTCGTCCCATTCGTTGGGCTTGCCGTCGCCAGCACGGCTTTCGGCTGCGAGCGTTTCGACGAGAACCTCGATGCGGCCATCAGGATGAGAAACAAAGCGCGCGCGGTCATAGCCGGCAAGCTTTGCCGCCTTGAAGAGGCGGGTCGCATCGGCTTGGGTGATCAGAGCAGCGCGGTTTGCCATAGTTTTAGCCAGGCTCTCCCGATGATGGGGCCAACGCATTTACGATGTGCTTCACAATGGTCTTCATGTTGACGAACGTGACCGCGCCTGTCGGGTTCGACAGACACGAGATCAGGGGTTCGGCGCCCGCCCCGAAAAAGAGAAAGGTTAGTTTAGCCGGCGGCCTGTCGGCAGCGTCTACGATCTGCCCCGAATCCCAATCGAGTATTCGATCTCCGGGCTTTGAAGCATCGCCCATGAAGAATCCGACCACATTGTCTTCGGTATGAGTGCCGACCTTTAGGAAGCTGTCGATGTAACTCTCTATACGCAGCCCGAAGGTAGGATCTTGCGCAAATCGAATTGCATCGTCAGCAGCAAGGCCATGGTGGGTGAGCACCACGATGGCGCGAACCATGCAAACGTCTCTCAACGAGAAAAAGTGGTTCTGCCGCCTATCCGTCAGCGTTTCCGGGAATAACCCATTGCGCCTGCGCCAAGCGCGTAGCGTCACCTGCTTGCACCCCGCCGCCTCGCACACCTGCGGGGCAGAAAATAGCTTTTCAGTAGCCGCAATCACACCGACAGCCTCCGAAGCTGACTACACGCTACATGTGTAACGCAGTTTCGTCGACGATACAAGCGTATCACGATTAACGTTGTGGAAGATCGCTTTCGGACCTTCACCTAGGCGCAATTCGGGATGGCCGAGCGGCTTAAAGGCACCGGTCTTGAAATCGATTACACCCGTACTGATCCGCCCTACCCTGTCACGCCAAGTCTCGTATTATCAACGGGATAGCGCGACATCTTGCAACTCAGTCCCGTCTTGTACTTATCCGTGCTACTGAGTTGGGTAGCAAAATGATAGCAGGATGTTCGCTCGTTGTTCTTGCCCCCTATTGAGAGACGTGTTCTCAGTCTTGAAACGCGGCATGGTCGGCGTGAAGCGCCTTACCTATCGGCGGATTGGTAAAGCCAGTCTCGCCTAAGCAGAAGGCGCGAAAATTCCTTCGCCTGCGCAAGAAAGGCCGACTCGACTCTGAGTAGACGTTTCATCATTATTTCGCCGGTCTTGCGATTCGGTCGTCACCACACCTCTTTGGCACACCTCTAAGGCGGGCCACTGCCCGAGAAAGGAGGTGATACGTTATGACCAAAACCAAGATTGGTAGAGATGCCAAGACGGGGAAATTTATCCCCGTCAAGGTTGCGGTACGCCGCAAGGCAACCGCTATTGTCGAAACCATAAAGAGACCGTGACCTAGTCACGATCTTCCGGGTGGTCTTTCTTGACCGGAGGGCCACCCGGTTTCTATTTTGGGGCCTGCTTGAACCTTGTTCCCTGTTCTATGGTCTGGCGGGTTTTGGAAGGAGGCGGCGCAACACCTCGTCGCCCTTTTCCTGGCCTTTGTCTACCCTGCACATCCCGACGGCCAACTATTCCTATTCGACCATTGATCCGAGAGCCAAGCCTGGCGACAGGATGATATTCGAAGGCGAAGTGATCCACGTTGACGAGGAGTTGGGCCGGGTCACGGTGCAGGTGCTTGGGCGCGTCACGGGCGATGCCAGCACAGTCGAACTGGTGAGGGAGTTCCGACGGCCGAAAGGCACAACGCCGTTGGTCAACGAGCCGACTTGAAGCCCTACCGGCCGCCGGCAAATGACGTTTTACGAGCGCGTCAAGTCGGTCAGGTCGAATTTAGGACCTTGGGGCCTCCCGCAGTAGCCTCTGCGCGTCGAAGGGCAATCCACTTGTCCTCGAGACGCTTTCGCGTTTCTCGGTCGCTGTTGCAGGTTTCGAGCACGACCACCGACACCTTCAGACCTTTTTCATATGCGCGCCTCAAAGCATCATGTTTAGGCCGATATTTCTTGCCAGGATTACCGCGCGTCATGCCTGTGCCAAGAGAGTTGGGCATCGCGCAGCGCTTGGCGAAATCTCTTCGGGTCTATGCCGACGGCATAAGCCATCTCGGCAGCGTCTACCGATTCCGACAGCATCACACGCCTCTATTCGGTTATCACTGGTGCTTGACTTGAGGATAAGGGTTCGCCGCCCCTCGACAATAATGGGCTGATGACTTTCTGCATCTTCTCTCTGGCGGAAGCTTTCTGCTCTGTGGTGGGTGGCTTGGCCGGCATCCCGTCAATCTGCGATGGATAGCCCGTTGTCGCGCTGCTCAGGACGAAGGTGATCGACCTTCCCTGGTCTCCTCTTGCGCAATGAGATCCAATACGTCCTTCGCGCCGCGCATGCGCCAGATGCCTAAACGCTCGCCAAATCGCTCATAGGTCAGCGGGAACTCACGATCTTTGGCTGCGCGGATTAACGCAGCCTTGAATTCTTTCTTCCGATCAAAAAAGCGAACGACCATGATTTGAGTTCCCCCGTCAGTGGCGATCGGCGGAAATGCTAGCGCATACAAAAAGGCCAGCGAATCCACATCAACAGTTACTTTAGTGCGGCTGGACTCTTAAGAGCAACGGTCGCATGCTGCCCTTGGGGAGTAAGGGCTTGGACAATACCGATACGACAATCGGTCTGACCAATGGCGCAAGCGGACTGGCGCTAAGCTGCGGCGTGCACGCCAACTGGCCGGCATTCCGAAGCGCCTGGTCTTTGTGACCTAGCCGCAATGGGAGGCTATGCGACGCAGTTCGTCATGCAGCACAGCGATCGCGCCCCCGACCTCAATTTATCAAACTGGATTTGGATCGAAGCCGGCGCCGATTGCCGGCGTCGCCTCAGTCATTGACGGCGACACGATTGAGATCCACGGACAGCGTATCCGTTTCAACGGTATTGATGCGCCAGAGAGCCGACAGTATTGCAACGATGGCAACGGCTTCGACTATCCCTGTGGGCGCCGCGCCGCGCAAGCCTTGGACGAGTTCGGTCCGGGATCCCTCGAGTTCGCAAAAATTAACTCGCCCCCCTACTGCCCGGTCTTGGCGGCAAAAAAGCTGGCGCCTTTTGATCCGCTCAGCCCCTAGTCTAGAGACGAGGATTTGCAGAAGGCGGCGATGTCACGTAGGTCTCGATCCCGGCCAGGAGAGAACGCGCAGTTGGTGTAGCCCATTGGGGGTTTTCACATCCGGCCGATGTGCGACATGGGTCACTATCATGACCAGGATTTTGCCATCGAACCGAATTTGGCGATGAGGACGGCAAGCGTCGTAACGAAAAGCGCATAAGCAAGCACGGCCTGCCATGCTCCCATGGGCAAACCAATCATCAGCAGCGTATCGTTCCCGCCGGGAATAAGCAGCGCACCCAATCCCATAAGGATACCCGCAAGCGTTCTCCCGATTGCAGTCTTGACTGTCGGCCATTTCAGCGTGAAGCGCCGCTTCATAAATCTTGCGGAAGCAAAGCTGCCCGCGAACATGCAGACAGAGATCACGGCGCCAGCGACAGGTATCGAAACGACCGATCCGATCGGTGCTGTGATCGAGAACCCGGGTTCGAAAATTGCCACCAGCGTAAAGGTGATCCCGATCGCTCCCATCGACAGGGTCAGCCGCATGAAGTTGGAATCGGACCTTCGTGATACACCGAACCTCAGCGCCAGAACGGCCAACAGTGCAAGTGCGTTAAGCGCCGGCCCAACCGGCAGCGAAGCACTTGTAGGCGGCTGATCCGGAACCAGGTCGAACAGAGATTCGGCGTAAAACACCGCAAGGATGCCGAGAAACGCGAATCCGAAGTCAATTTCGCCATTTCCTATATGCCCAACCGACCCGAACACGCATGCACCGTTCAGATACGTACCAAGCCCGAACAACATGGTTGCAGGAACCAGATAGATGAGTGGCAACCAACCTTGCGGCATCATCGGCGACGCTTTGAGGATTGCGTAGACGAGCGCTGCCAACACGGCGCCCTCGACGAGCACGATGAATCGCGCCGGCCTCTTCTCCGAGACCAATTCCCTCGTGGCAATGACTGTGCAGATCGATCCCTGGTTAAGGGCGAAGCCGAGGACAAATCCCAACACCCCAAGTAAAGCAATACCCGCCCAAGTATCCTTGCTTGCATCCGCAAGGCTCGACCCGGATATGTTCATGAGGAGTTCGCTCATTTGGCAACCGGAATCGCCCCCGCTGAGTTTGCGGAGAAGCCGCGGACGAAGTCGATCACCTTGGCCGAAGACATTTCGCACGGCCGCAGGTGAACCTCGCCCGCCGGGGTATGATAGAGATTGAAGCTGACGATGTCGCGGCCCCCGAGTTCACGGGCGAACAGCCTCGTGCAGCCAGTCGACCGGTCGATGG
>NZ_RZSX01000508.1:0-4668 GCF_004023105.1 Mesorhizobium sp. M5C.F.Ca.IN.020.32.2.1
GCGCCGACACCGTGAATGTCACCGGCAGCGAAACCGGATGGTCGTAGCCGGCCCATTTGCCGTAGCCGTCGTCGTGGCGCTGGGGCGGCGGAAACGAAAACGTCGCGTTGGCAATGTTGGTGCTGGCCGAGATATCGATTTGCGGCGGCACGCCCGCGTCGCCCGGATCGCGCCAGTAGGTTTTCCAGCCAGGCTTGAGCGCAATATCGAGGACGCCATGGATGCGCCCGGCTTCGTCGGGCTTGCCGCTGGTCACAAGCCGCACTCTGCCGCCTTCGCTATTGTACCAGGTCGACGAGGAGGCTGCGGCAGGGAGGCCGGTTCCACATCCAACAGCGGCGCTGAGCAGCAGGACTTTCAAACTTTGCATGGCGCTGATTTGAGCGTCCGTTCATGGCTGCGCAATGACTTCATGGCGTCGCTGTTATCATATTTGCGTGACCTCGGGCACAGCTTTTGCGTGACCTCGGGCACAGCTCTTGCGTGACCTCGGGCACAGCTTTGCCTGACCTTAGATCCACATCCGCGACCAAATCGCGCGCGGCGCATCTTTTCGGCGCTCCAGAAACGCGTTACGCTCCTCTCATGGACTTGTTGCGCCACAAGAAGATGGCTGCGGGACGCGGCTTTCTCGACGACCAGTTCCTGATTGCCATGCCCGGCATGAAGGACGACCGCTTTACGCGCTCCGTCATCTACATTTGTGCGCACAGCGACGAGGGCGCGATGGGCCTGGTCATCAATCAGACGCAGCAGATGCTGTTTCCGGATCTGCTCGTGCAGCTCGGCATCATGAACGAACAGGAGGCGATCCGCTTGCCCGCGCAGGCCCGCGACTTCGTCGTGCGCAACGGCGGACCGGTGGACCGCAGCCGCGGCTTCGTCCTGCATTCGGGCGACTACCGAGTGGAATCGTCGCTCGCCGTCTCCGACGACATTTGCCTGACCGCGACCGTCGACATATTGCGCGCCATTTCGTCGGGCCGCGGGCCCCGGCACGCGCTGATGGCGCTCGGCTATTCGGGCTGGGGCGCCGGTCAGCTGGAAAGCGAAATCGCCGAGAACGGTTGGCTGACCTGCCCGGCAAATGCGGAGCTTCTGTTCGATACCGACATCGAGCGCAAATACGACCGGATTCTCGCCTCGATCGGTATCGACCTCGCGCATCTCAGCCTGGCGGCCGGTCACGCCTAGTGGTGAAAACCCGATACCTGGCTGGCTACCGCTGCATTGCCGACGCCAGCCGTTTGCCCAAATCGTAGACGAGATTCTCGATACCGGCCGTCCAGGACAGGTCAGCCTCTTTCACGCGGCTTTCGACATCGCTGTATTTGCCGATGCGAGCTTCTAAGAAGGAGCGCAGGCGCTGGTGGAACTGGCCGACGGTGAGCTGTTTTCCCTCGGCCCTGAACATCGCGGTATTGAAGCGCGCCGCCTTGGGAAAGATTTTGCTGGCCGTGGCATTGGGCGTCTCGTCGGCGTTTGACAGGAGCTGTGCTGCGCCGTTGGTGCCAAGGAAATGGGGGAGGTAAAGATCCCTTTCGTCCATGGCCTTCTCGAGACGGGCTTCGATGCGTTCCTTGGCCGCGAGAAGGTTCTTGGCCGCAAGTGCTGCCGACAGATAGGGATCGCGCCTGAATTCAAGAATGCGCTGTTCATCGGCCTTGTCGTCGACGAAATGGTGTTCGCGCTTGCCCTCTAAGCGGATCCGGATCAGTTCCGCTTCGTGGCCCAGACCGAACTCTGCACCGTACTTCTTCACCGCCTCGAGCCATGTCTGGTCGAGGAACTGCATAAGACCAAGTGCCGACCCTTTAGGCGGGCGATTGTTGAGGTCGAAGGAGGATTCCTTCTCGGCGATCGCGAAAAGGGTGTCGGCAGGAAATTGGGTGTCCTTGGCGGCACGCAGAATCTCGCTGGCAATGTACTGCGACACCTTGTATTCGCCGAACTCGTGCACCGACATGCCGATGACGATCTGTTCCGCGCCTTCGGAAAGGATGGCCACGGTACCCTTCAATGCGCCGGCCAGTGTGCCTTCTCCCTTGCGTCGGGAGGTCGACGTGGTGCCCGGATCGATGATGTCGAACTCGGGCGCGGCCGAGGGGAAACTCAGAGCGGAGGACGGAACAGCAGTGGCAACCGCGGCTTCGGTCACTCCGTTGACCAAGACTCCCGAATAGACCGGCCATGGCATGGCCGCCACTGTCGCCGCCAAGCCAATCCCCGCGATCCTTTTCGACAAAGGCCGTCCGCCCGAAAGGATGACGTCTGCGCAAGCAAAGAATTCACGTGTTCTTTGGAGTGACGCCAGGTCCCCCTCCGTTCCTTGTCTAGCCGCCCAGATACTTTGGGGCAGATCTATTTCCAACGTTGAGCCGTCAACGTCGAAAAAGACAAGAAGAACGGTCAGTGCTTGCTCTAGCTAGTCATGGATCGTGGCGGTACAATGGCCGCAATGCGGCGAGGACAGTTCGTAATGTACAATAAGATGATTTTATCGAGCGTTGCGTAGGCGATGCGTTGCTTGTGAAGAGAGATCTTTTTAGCCTTTGGCCGTCGCCAGATTGGCGCTGAGCTCGAAGGCTAATCCCGATCCATTGCCATACGGTTGCAGCACGGGCGCACTCTCGCTCACGATCTCCTCCACGACGCGCTTGCGTTCCTGATCGCCCATTTCCTTGGCTAAAGAACTCATTCCGACCAGTGCCATCGTATTCAAATGCAGGAAAGGTGCGCCTTCCCCGAAGTGCATGGTGCGCGAAATAATCCTTGATCGGACCTTGTGGAAGCCGGCGTCTCGCAGCAGCGCCTCAAGTGGAGCCGCTTCCCCGAAGCTGTACCGTTGATCGGCGATGGCGCCCAGATGGCGCTCCGCGACGCGGCGCAGTTCGCGAAAGAACGGGATTTCGTCGTCCGGGCGCCACATGGCGATCGCCAGCCTGCCACCCTTCGCCAGCGCGCGACGCATCTGCGCCGCCGCCGCGGGTCTGTCAGGAAAGAACTGCAGCCCTTGCTGGCAGACGACCACGTCGAACGTCTCACCGTTACGCAGAGGCAGCTCGCCGGCATTGCCCTGGCGCCAGTCAATGGCTGATTCTACAGCCCGCGCCACGGCAAGCATGTCCGGGCTGATGTCGACGCCGACGATATATCCGGCTTCACCGAGCCGCTCTCTTGCAACGCGCGCCACTATTCCTGTTCCACAGGCGATATCAAGTAGGCGATCGCCCGAAGACAATTCCAGCTCGTCAAGAGCCATCTCGGCCCATGGACGGAAGAGAGGGCCGACCAGCCACCGCTCGTACATCTGCGGGAAACTTGCCTGGTTCATTGCGTAACTGGGCAAGGTCATGATTGTCCTCCCTCAAATCTCCATCCGGCCATTGTGAGCCTTCTCCCGCGCTCCTTCGGCGAGCGCGATTCCAACGAAGCAAGAAAGTTGCAGTCGTTTCGGAGAAAAGGAAATGCCAATATTTCATCGCGCCGATGCAAGGCTGTCATCGGGAAAGGGCGATCCATGGAGATACACGAAATCCGCTACTTCCGGGTAGCGTCGCTGCTGCGTGACCCAGCCGGCGCTGACCCGCGCTATCCAGAAACTCGAGGCCGAGCTTGGAGGCATCCCTTCCATCGTGAGCATAGCCATGTCCATCTCACCGAGTTTGCGCGTCTCATGCAGCCACATCGCCCAAATGCGCAGCGATTGAGTGTCGGTAGTCCTGGATAGGGTCGGTACCGGTCCGAGGACCACCAGGGAGGCAGAACGCATCTAAAATCAGCTTCAGCAACAAACGCCTAGCCTGGCCAATCGAAGCTCTGGGCAGCTCGGACCAATGCCGCCGTCGCCGGGCTATAGGGCCGGCCCGGAACGCTAGCCAGGGACACGGTGCGTGCCACCGCGGGTTCGATCAGCGGACGCTGCAGAAGTTCAGGCGATGTCACCGAATATTCAGGCATGAAGGCGAAGCCGATCCGCGCCAGCACCATTGATTGGATCCAATCCTCGCGCTCGGAACGAAAGCGGGCATAAAGGCAGACGTTTCTTTCCCGGCACACACCCATCACCAGGTCCCGCATTTCGCAGGACAGACGGTCGACATAGGGTTCTTGAGAGAGATCGACCAACTTGATTGCATTGAGGCTCGCAAGCCGGTGATCCGGCGCGAATACGACGACGTAGCGCTCACTGTAGAGATCATGGACGCGGAAAGCCGCTCCCAGTCCCTCCAGCGGATTGAGGACGGCCAGATCGAGATCGCCTTGCTCAAGCCTGTTTTTCAGTTCCTGAACGCTCGCCTCGCTGACTTCAAGCTCGACGCCATGATAGTCGCGCTGGAACTTTGCCAGGAACCGGGCGAGCTTAACATGGCCGATGGTCGACATGACGCCGAGGCGGATCGGCACCTGGTTGAGCAGCCTGAAATTGTCGGCAAGCGTCCTGGTTGCGTGGGCCTCCTGCATGATCTGCTGAAGATGCGGCAGAATGGAGCGCCCGAACTCACTCAGGAGGACGCGCTTTCCCTCGCGGTGGAACAAGGGCGCGCCAAGCTCATCCTCGAGCGTCTTAACCGCTTTGGTGAGCGCCGGCTGAGACACATTGCAATCGGTGGCTGCCTTGGTGAAATTCAGCATCTTCGCGGCAGCAAGCACGTAGCGGACCTGAAA
>NZ_RZSX01000509.1:0-4662 GCF_004023105.1 Mesorhizobium sp. M5C.F.Ca.IN.020.32.2.1
TCCATGGGGCTGAACAGGCCGCCGCAAACTTTCGGCCCCAGCCGAATGCCGGGCAGCATTTTTTCGAAGCGCGTACGGTCGCATATCTCGAACTGATAATCGGGATGGGCGCGCGCCATTTTTTCCGCCGTAGCCCGCTGAGTCTCGAGCTGGTCCGCCGAAAGGCAGAAGATCATGCCGCCGCTGCGGCGGTACTCCATGTCGATATTGGTGAGTTCCCGCAATTCGGCGGCCAGTCCCGCCCACATGTCGGCGCTTTGTCGCGTGAGGCGTTGATAGGCAGGAAAATTGGCGCCCTTGCCCTGGACCCACACCAGGCCGCCATTGGTTCGCGAGGCGCGCAGCGCGTGATCCGCGCCGTCGATGATGATGACGCGCTTTCCCGCCTTCGCCAGTCCATACCCGACCGCGGAGCCAACAATGCCGCCACCTACGATCGCCAGATCGAATTCGAGTTTCATCCCCGACGGCCCTCATGCATTGCGTGATGGCAACCAGATGCGTCGAACACCTGATCGCTTTGATAAAGAACGTCGGTCACCGGATAGTCGGCAGCGTTTCCGGAGTCAGGGGCGCCAGGAAATCGATGCCGCCTTCGAGAACATAGAACACTTCCTCACACTGGAAGACTGCCCCGTCTCGCTCCAGCTTGGGCTCGATGTGCAGGATCATTCCAGGACGGATCGCCGTACGATCGTCTGGCCCCAATGCAGGCGTCTCGACAAGGTCCAGTCCGCTGCCGTGTCCGATGCGAACGCCGATCGCCCCCGGGGTGTGCAAGCTGAACTTGTTGCCAACATTCACCGGGCCCCACAGCTTATTGCCCTCGTTGTAGAGGTCGGCGGCAGTCATTCCTGGACGGACGAGATGGCACCACTCATGCGTAACGTCACGCACGGCCTTGTACGTTTCCAGTTCCCAGGCCTTGGGCTTCCCGGCGCGCGCGATCCGATTGCGATCCGCCGAATAGCCACCGTAGGTCGCCCGGAAATCGGCCCAGACGTAATGGCCTTCTTCCAGGCGCCTCGCGCTCGGGGGGCGCCCATATGTGAAATCACCCTTGCCGAAAATAACCGGGAGCGGAAAGGGGTCACCGCTCTCTGCGCCATTCAGGAAAGTCTGCGCCTGCATCATCCGCCACAGCTCGTATTCGGTGATGCCAATTCGGGCCTGAGCGATCGTTTGGTCGAAGGCCTCGTTGCAGATGGCAAAGGCAGTGCGTTTCAACTCAGCTTCAAACGGCGTCTTGATTTGGCGCACACGCCACAAAGTGGCTGTGGCGCTCTTCAAATCGCCCCGCGCCGACACATCGCGCAACGCATCGACAAGGAAGAGAGAGGCCCGGCCTGACATCTCTTCACCGTAGTCGACGCCCACCCTTGGTGCTTTGCCCTTGAACAGGTCCCGCACCGTGTCTGCAATGAGCTTCACCGCATCATCGATATAGCCCGCATAGTAGGCTGCGGAAAATGACCGTTCCTTCCACTCCACATAGGCTCGCTCGTAAGTGCCCCCAAAAAGCATAAGGTCTTCGGCGGTTATCAGCGCAAAGAACGGCCGCGAGTTGTAATAGTATGAGTTAGACCGAAAGTCCGTGAAGTACTGAATATTTTTCACGTCCGAAATAACGATCACGTCGAACCCGTCGGCGTTCATCTCCCGGCGAATGCTCTTCAGGCGAGCGGCGAGTTCGTCCGCCGGAACATCTGGAGACGGCGGCAGAACTCTGGGGACCAGCCCGGTCGCCGGATTGCTGGACAGGTGCTTCGTTTGCATGGCTCGATCCTTCGATAAGGGAAGTCTGGCGGCCAGGCCCATTGCCTTGCCGAGCTGTTCCCGCCGCTGACCAAATAGTATTGGGCGCGTTTTTTCTGATCCAATCGAATTATCAATGGGTTTCATGCCAGAACATTATGAGACGCAGCCCCCCTCGGGAACGCCGTTCCATTTGCAGCCGCTAAAATCGCCCGTCCCCAATGATGAGGATATCGGAGGCCCTCGGGAGGACCCGCTGGCTCCGATCTCGTTATCGCCGCGCCGGCGTTCCCGGTATATCAAATTCAACAACAGGTCGCATTTCATGCAAAAACCTGATGTATTGAAGGACCAAGGCCGCACGGGTTGACCGAACAAGGGGATGCGCATGCCGACCATCAGTCCGAAGCAGGTCGCCGCCTTCAGAGCGGTGATGCTCACCGGCGGCATCACGCGCGCAGCGTCCATGCTGCATCTCACCCAACCCGCCGTCAGCCGGCTCATAAAGGAGTTCGAGGCGACGCTTGGTCTCAGATTGTTTGAGCGCGCCGGTTCGGGCATCGTTCCCACCCGCGAGGCCAGCGTCATGTTCTCTGAAGTGGAACGACTCTTCACTGGCCTCGACCGGCTCATGCAGCTGGCCATCGAACTTCGGCAGGAGCCTACCCAGACCATTCGCATTGCGGCGTTCCCTGCGTTCGGCAACGGATTTCTGCCTCGCTTCGTGTCGCGTCTTCGGAAGCAGGTGCCGGACTGCCGACCATCTGTCTACAGCCTGGCCTCCCCGAACGTCATCGACTACGTGGTCAATGAGAAGTGCGACTTCGGCGTCGCCATTTCAGTCCCCGAACATCCGCTGGTCTCCGTCGTGGCGCTAGAAACAATGCAGCACGTCGTCGCGATACCTCACGACCATCCGCTCCGGCACCGACCATTTCTCGAGCCCAAGGATTTTACTGGCCAAGCGTTCATCGCCATCTCTCCCAGCCTCATGCACCTTCGCGTGGATGCGCTATTTGCGGAGCATGGGGTGGCTCCGAACACCATCGCGCAAACGTCACAAAGCACCGTGGCCTGCGCCATGATCGGCGCCGGGATGGGGATCGCGGTCGTCGATCCGTTCAGCGCCGAAGATGCGAAGGCGAATGGCGTAGTCGTCAAGCCGCTCAGGCCGGCGGTTTCATACGAGTTCGCTTATGTGCTTCCGGCCAAGAAGGAGCCGTTTGCCTTCGTTACGAAAACGATAAAGGCGCTACAGGAAGAGGTTGCCTGCCTGAGGGACGCCCAACATCCTGGGGCGCCCGGCCACTAACGAAGCGCCGGCCGTCGAAATGTCCGGCAACGGCGTCGCGCATTCATTTCGCTGCAGAGAAAGTGGTGCCCGCTAATCGGGACCGCCGGGCTACGAGCGTTTTGTTCCGGCATCCCTGGCGTCGGATGAGCCGCGCGAGTCCCATCCAACACATCACGTTTAGGCATGACAACCCACGCAAATTCGATTGGACGTGCGAAATCTGGAATGCAACGGTGACGTTGAACTTCGCCATGAGCTGCGATTCAGGGATCGAAAATGAACGCGGAAATGCCAATCGTTGTGCTGGTCGGTTCTCCTTATGAGAGAGGCCTTGCTCACGGATCCCGGTTCCGGAAAGAGATCAGCGCCATACTTGATCGCGATCTGGCTGCCCTTTCGGTGAACAAAGTCTGCGACGCTCGCACACGTGCCAGCGCGGCGTACGAGGAAATGCTTTCGCATGCTCCTGACGTTGCTGAAGAGATCAAAGGAATCGCTGAGGGATGCGGCCGTCCGCTGAATGACCTTGTGTTGCGTAGTGGTCCGGAACTGTTCAACCTATATGGTGATACTGGATGCAGTGCGCTCGCGTTCAAGACAGACACCGGAGCAGTTGCTGCTCAAAATTGGGATGGTATGCCCGCCAAGGACGTTGATCTCGCACTTTTTCTGCATTTTTCTCATAAGGGGTTCAAATTCGCGGTTGTCACGTCTTTTGGCGGCCTTTGCAATGTGGGAATGAACAGTCATGGGCTTGCGCTCGTCAATAACGACATCCTCCTGAACGAGTCACAGGACGGAATAACAAGCCAGGCCGTTCGCCGGCTCGTCATGGACATGCCGGACGTCAAATCTGCCCGCAGCATGTTGGCGTCGCTGACGCATATCGGTGGTAAATCCCATCTTTTCGCTGACCGCAATGGCGATGTTGCGAACGTGGAAATTTCGGCCGTGAGCGGGGCGAATTTCTTGCCGCCGGCAGACGTTTATGTACACACGAACAATGCGTTGTTGCCCGTCACGACCGGCGAAGAGAATACAAGGGCCCTCAGCAAGCACTATCCATCCTCTTCTGCACGGCTTAGATCCCTTCAGGCAGCGATTGCGCGCGAAGCGTTGAGCGTAGACGGAGCAATGCGGGTGTTGCGCGATGAATCTGGCGCGCCCAACTCCGTTTGCAAGACCGCATCAGCGGACGAACCAACTCAGACGGCATTTTCAGTCGTGATGGACTGCGCCCGTGGAGAAATCCATCTGGCGGCGGGCAGACCGTCGCTGAATGCCTACCGCAGGATCGCAGTTCCGACGTCTTAATTCGTATCGGACCTGGGCCGCTTGTTTGCACGACATCGCGAGCGTTGCGCCCAGCCTCTTATCACAAGGCCTCAGCCGATGGAGGTCCCGATCAACCTGGCCACCCATCTAGCTTCGTCGAGGACCGACAAAATGGAACCCAAGCCGAAATCCGGCGATACTCAATCCAAGCTCACCGGTTTGTCTTTACCCCCTGCCCCAGATGTCCCGGCGGACGAACTTGCGGCTCGACTGAGCAACATCCGCCGCGAAATGATTGCGGACAAGCTTGACGTGATCGTTCTCACCGACGTCAAGAA
>NZ_RZSX01000050.1:0-14367 GCF_004023105.1 Mesorhizobium sp. M5C.F.Ca.IN.020.32.2.1
GTCGTGCAGCAAGCGGCGCGAGAGAAGATCGCGGTTACTGCCGATGTCGTCGACGACAAGTATTCTACCGTTGCGTCCTGAGAATGCATCGCGCTCCGTCTTGCCCAGCGCCCTTTCGAGCCCTGCTGCATCGATCTCTGCCTGATCCGTCGTCCACAGCCCTTCGTTGTCGCTGGCGCGCGATAGGCCGGCAATTGCATCGACATGCGCCAACAGCTCGGCCGCAGCCGCGAGCATCACCCTGACATCTTCGTCCAATGCGTGTTCGTGCAATTCTTCGGCTTCTTCAAGGATCATTTCGGAGTAGCCGATAATCGCGTTGAGTGGTGTTCGCAAATCGTGGCGCAGTTTCGCCTCGATCTCGCGCCCTGCATGGTCCGGATAGTCGGCTTTGCCATGGATCAAGCTGTCGATGAGGCTGTTCAATTGCCGGGCAGCGGCGCCGACCCTCTCAAGATCTGGAGTGATGTGCACCAGACTGTGGTTCTGCACCTGTTCTAGCAGCAGTTCCTGAAATCCCGAGATTGCCCGTGCTGGTCCAGCAAGCGTCTGCGCCAGATGGGCGGCTATTGCGTGGCGTTGGAACTCGTTGGCAGTCATGTCTCCAATCCGCCGACTCGGCGGCTCACGGATTTGCGGCAAGCAATTGTTCGATTTTCTGGACAAGCCTCGGCAGGTCCACCGGCTTGCTGTCGTAGTCATCGCAGCCGGCCTCAAGCGCCAATTCCCGATCGCTGGTCATAGCATGCGCAGAAAGCGCGATTATAGGGATCCCCGAGGTGGCCGGATCAGCCTTGATCCGCCGTGTCGCCTCCCATCCGTCCATCACGGGCAGGCTCATATCCATAAGGATCAGATCCGGTCTTTCCGAAATGGTTAGTTCCACGCCGGATTGTCCGTTTTCCGCAATAAGCACTTCGAACCCACGCCGCGACAACCGCCGCGAGAGCATGTCGCGATTCATTTCGTTGTCTTCCACCAGAAGGATTCTCGTCATCTTCGGCCTCTTCTAACGATGGGTCAACGAACTGAGATGCCGGGCCAACCTACTCGGCCGCGGAAATCTGGCGTTCGAGCGCCTTGACCAATTGAGACCTGCTGTTCGCGCCCTTGGTCACAACGGCAACCGCCCTATCGCGGAGCCATTCGAGCTCGTTCATCGACAGATCTTTCGAGGTAACTACGACCACCGGAATGTTCTGCAGTTCGGGCGTCTGCTGCATTTCACTCAATGTCTGAAACCCGTCCATTTCGGGCATCAGCAGATCAAGCACCACCAGGCGCGGCAACAACCGTTTCATCAGGCCAAGGCCGCGCACGCCGTCGCTTGCCTCGTGAACCCGCCAATCCTTCTTGATCAGGATACGCCGAAGGAAATCGCGGGAGGCTTGGTCGTCATCAATTACAAGCACATCGCGGTTGCCACCGCCGCAAGCCTCAATTGTTCGAATCAGCTTCTCGGTGTCGATCGGCTTCGTCAGGTATTCAACCGCCCCGAGTGAGAGGCCGAGTTCGCGATCTGCAAGTATAGTCGCAAGGATCACAGGAATCTCGCAAAGCTCCCTATCGTTCTTCAGAGATCGCAGCACTGACCAGCCGTCCTGATGCGGCATGATGATGTCGAGAATGATCGCCGCGGGGCGATGCGCTCGAGCAGCGGCTATTCCTTCCTCGCCGCTTGCTGCTTCGAACGATGCCAGTCCCGCCTCCGCCAAAGCGCTGGCGATGACGGTTCGGGCGGCTGGTTCATCATCTATGATCAGAACCGCCTTGTCTCGTGGCGGCAACGGCACAGCTTCGGAGGGGTGTTGCTCGCTAGATTCTTTTTTGAACTCGGCTGGAATCTCCATTGTGAAGGTCGAGCCTTTTCCGAGTTCGCTCTCGACCTTTACAACGCCTCCGATCATTCGGCTAAAACTCCGGGTTATGCTGAGGCCAAGCCCCGTTCCGCCATAGTTGCGAGTGGTGGATGCGTCCGCCTGCGTAAAAGCGTCGAAGAGCCGTTCCTGCTGCTCCGACGTCATCCCGATCCCGGTGTCGGACACTTTGAATATCAGCCAATCGCCGTTTGGTCGCCTGTCACGACGCACCGCGAGTGCTACTCGACCCCCTTCGGTAAACTTGGCGGCGTTGCTGAGCAGGTTAAAAAGGTTCTGACGCAACTTCGTCTGGTCCGAATGCATTTTCCCGAGGTCGTCCTCGAGGTCCAGTACGAAACCGTTTCGGTTTTTCGCCATCAGAGGCGCGACTGTGGCCCCGACGTCGCGCATCAAATCGGCGACGTCGAACGTTTCTAAGAAAATTTCCATCTTGTTCGCCTCGATCTTCGACAAGTCGAGGATGTCGTTGATGAGCGCCAGGAGATGGCGACCAGCCGCGGCGATCTTCTCCAGTTCCGGAACGAATTCCACCATGTGCTGGTCGCTCGCATCTTCGATCAGCATCTCGCTGTAGCCAATAATCGCGTTCAGCGGCGTACGCAGTTCGTGGCTGACGGATGCGACGAAGCGGCTCTTCGCTTCATTCGTCGATTCAGCACGGCTCTTGGCGCGCTCGAGTTCGTCTTGTCTCTGTTTCAATTCCGTGATGTCGGTGTAAACGGCGACCGCGCCGCCGTCAGGCGTTTTTCGCCTGCTTACGCGAACCCATCTGTCGCCGAAGCGATCCTCACCGACGAAGCCCGCCGGGTCCTTGTGAATGTGTAACCGCTGGGCAATCCACTCCTCCGGCGACGCGCCCGCAAGGTCGACTTGCCCGCCCGCCAGGCGTTGCTCCAAGATTTCTTGGAAATTTTGCCCAGGAAGAGAAGCTCGCGCATGGTCAGGGAAGAATTCGCAAAATTTGCTGTTGGCCAGGATGACCCTGTCCTGCGGATCGAATAGGACAAATCCGTCAGAAATTGCCTCAAGCGCCGCTGCGATCGTCCGTCTTTGCTGCTCCGCCTCGTCTTCCAGTCGTTTCTTTTCAATCGCGCCCGCGCGAAAAAGTCGAAGCGTCCGCGACATTGCGCCGAGTTCGTCGCCTCCCTCAATCGGTATTTCAATATCGTAGCGTCCTTGCGTCAGTTCGCCGATGACCCGGTTCAGCCGCCGTAACGGGCCAATGATCGAGCGAAGAACAAGGATCGTAAGAAGCGACCCAATCAACAGCACGATGACCACCAGAATGGCAGCGGTAGTCGCGGTTTTCTGGGCTAGCCTTACAGCCTCGTTACGAGCAGCTTCTGCCTCGGCGCTCACTTGCTCGACAAGTTTGTTAAGGGCGGCATCGACATTCGTGCTGTGTGTTCGCGCCTCGGCCAGGAGAGCGTTTCCAATGATGCGGTTATCCTGAGTATAGCTGTCCGCCGCCTCTAGTGCCCTTTTGACGTAGTCATCGATCTCGACACGGATTTCCCTCACTGCATCGGGGGATGATTTCGAAAGGCCGTCCAGTTGGTCCAGCAGTCGCTCACGCGCCTGCTCGGCATTCCGCTGGGAGTTCATTAGCAAGCTGACCGACAAATCGGTGAGCCAGTATCGCAATTCGCCAAAGGTCACGTGCGCCGCAGCCGCAGTCGCCGCGAGATCGAACAATGCCTTTGTGTCTGCGGTGCGGTCGGCACTGCGATAAAGCGCCTGCGTGAGAAGGATGGAAGATACGATGAGACTGATGAGGCCGGCCGCTGTCAGTGCAGCTACGCGGGCCGCGATCGGCAGACTGGCAAGGCGATGTCCCAGGGATTTCGACGGCGCCGGTAGGGCTTCCACCTCGTGGGGTGTCTGTTCCAGGACGCTCATTTGAACAAGACGATGCTGATTGCGCCCCCCAGATCGCCGGCTTTTCCGCCCTCCTTGGGATATCCAGTTATGTCGATCTCGCCCTTCGGCTCGCCGTGGCAGGAAAGGCACGACTCCGTATAGTATTCGGGCAGGAGCATTCGAAATGCCGGGCGTCCCTCCACCTCGGTCACATCCGTGTAGGCTTCGCCTTTTGCTCTCTTCGGATCTGAAAAGACGCTTACGATGATGCTGGCTTCCCAAGCGTCCGGAAGAGATTTGCGGTTGCGCACGAGTTGCTCGGGCGCAGTCACGCGTACCAGAGCCTCGTTGCCAACCTTGGCGGCGAATTTCTCATTCAACAGACGCGCGAAAACGGCCGGCACGAAGCCCTTGAACCCGATCCCCGCGCGGTTGATGTCATCTTGCTGCTCGTCCACCACCTCCCGCATAGCCCCAATCTGGGCCTCAAGCAGACGCCGGTCGCGATTGGTCAATTCGCCGGAAAACGGGTCCTGGCCGGTGTTTTTTGAGTAAACGGCGATGGCCTCGCTCGCAAACCGCTCGCTGTCAAGGTGCTTGTCGCCAAGTGCGGGATCGTTGATTAGTGTCTGATAGTTGGAGACAACACTTCGCCCAGCGCGAAGCAATTCCGCAAGGCGGATTCCCATCGCGACATCTTCAGAATCTCCCGCTCCCATGGCAGCCGGCGCGAGGAACGCGCAACCGACAAGAGCAACGCCAATGCTTCTCCGCGTCAAGGTTGACAGGGCGAACATCTCCATCCCGTCGAAAGAAGCCAAAGAAAAAGTATAGCACAACGCAGGCCGATAGCGTAGCGACAAACGCCCATGCGCAAGCAGTGAGAGAAGGAACGAAGCATCCGCCGCCCGCTCCGAAGCGGCCCTGGCCCGCAAACCCGTTTTTGCCGAACGTCTCTTGACCACCCTGGGTGGAGCACCGAGAGGTTAGCGGTGGATTTGTCAAGCTTGCCGTTAAAATATAGCTTGCTAAAGCTAGAAAATTAGCTTTGAAATATATATTCGTTGTGTTTGAGCGCGACCTCACGCACCGTAAACTTAGCATAGCAATTGTTTGTAGAAGAAGATGATGGTTCTGGCCTTATGTTGTCGGCCGGCACAACTTATGCATGTCATCTTGATCGCTTGATGAACCATCATCGCTGAAAGGAAACAGAACTAGGTTACGAAAAACAATCAGTTTTTAACCCTCGCCGGCGCGGTTGCAGTCGCTGCCGCCGCGAGGCGCCCAGCCGGACGAGACCGATAAGTTCGGAATTGATGCGACGTAACCGGTCCTTCTCGCGGTGAATACCGCCAGTGCCGTTCCGTGCCGTGTGTTCGAGCAGGTGATTAAGGAATGACTTCGATGTGGACAAGTTTTCATAATGGCACCATTGGCTACATTCGCGGATGGTTCCGCCTTCGCGCCGAGCGAAAAGCTATGTGGATGATAACAGACGGGTTGAGCCGGTCACCGGATGACATTCTTAACGACATTGGTATCTCACGCGACGAAATCACGTGCGCTTTGTCAAAGCGTCCCAATCCGAGTTCCGGATCGGGGCGGAATGCGGCCGGCCCATGATTTGTCCAGCCCACAGTATCTGCCATGTCGCATGCCAAGGTCTCATTGTCCCCGCGGCGGCGAGTCGAACTGATCCCGAGTGATCACGGCGCTGGAGCGCGATGTCAGGAAGGTCGTTATCGGGTCAAGGGCGTGAATTCGGCACGGGCGAACGAACTTCCGCAACCGGTCGAACTAGGTCGTTCAGAAATGAATGAGTTTTGACCTTAGAGCGTCTCCGATCGCGGGCCGTCGCTACCAGCGCACAAAAAGCCGCCCGCCGAGCCCGCCGAGCGCGGCAAGGATGGCAATGGCGATCGTGTACCAGGTGGCGACGAAAAGCGGCGAGTCGTCGAAGCAGTGTGCGGCATAGAAAGTTGCCGCCAGCCCACCAGCGAGCAGGCCCGCCACCGTTCCGGCAAGCACCGGCCGCGTCGGCGCGCCATAGCGCAGCACCGCTAGGAAGATAGCGAGCGGACCGATGCCGATCAGCGGGATGAATGTCAGGCAGATCACCAGATTGCTGCCGATCAGACGCGTCCCCCAGTCGGCTGCAGGCACGGAAAGGAGTTCCAGCACCACCGCAACGACCACCAGCAGCGGTGCGGCAATCATCCAGGCCGCCGCCCTGCTCGTCGATGCACCGGGTGTCGACAGGACGCGGATCAAGGCGAAGGCGCTGACGGCCAGAGCAGTCGTGAAGGCGAACTTGGCGAGGAAGCGCATCGTATGCATGGCGGTCGCGATGTCGGTGCGTGGGCCGATCGCCAGCCAGAAAACCACCGCCGCGATCGCCGTAGCCGCACCGGCGGCCACCCACCAGGCCGAGCCAAGCGGCATCGCCCTGCTGTGGGCATCGGCGTCGAGCGCCCTTATGAGATCGTCCGTCTTCATGTCATTCCCGCTTGAACTGTTTGGCCCGCCCGAATTGTTTGACCCCGAACTGTTTGGCAATGGTTGCGAGCCCACGATGCAGCGACACGCGCACCGCCGTTTCGCTGATGCCGAACTTCGCTGCCGTCTCGCCGATGGAACGGCCTTCGACCGATATCGACGAGACCACGGAACGCTGCGACGGCGGCAGGCCGTCCAAGGCCCGATTGATGTCGCGCTCGCTGACCGTCTCGGCCTCCGGTTCGGCGAAGGTCTCGGCGATCTCGTCGATCTCGATCTCGATGCGCCGCCCGCGCCGCCGAAAGGCGTCGATCAGCTTGAAGCGCGCAATGGCGTAGACCCAGGGCAGCACGGCCAGATCCTTCCGCCAGGTATGCCGTTTCACATGAATGGCCAGCAAGGTTTCCTGCACGACGTCCTCGGGATCGACCCCGCCCTGAACGATCTTGCGCCTGATAAAGCCGCGAACGAGAGCAGCCGTCCGGCGCAGAAAGTCGGCGTAAGCCTTTTCATCTCCCGCGATCGCGGCCCGCATCAGCCGGGAAAGCTCGGCCTCATCGTTGCCGGTCACAAGAGTTCACTCCCCGATATTCGCGCCTCGGCGCTGATTTGTTACGTGGCCGGCGAATAATGTCCAAGCCAAAATATGGGAATATCACGAAGGTTTCACCTCCAGCGCCCGATTGCGCCGTTCATCAATGTTGACTACACCGATCAGGAATTGATAGGTGCAGTCTTGCTAAATCAAAGACCATTGAGATCGAGAGGGATAACGTCCATGAAATATGCTCTTTCCGCCCTTGCCGGTGCCGCGGCACTTGCAATCAGCCTGATCGTCGGCCCGGCAATGGCTCAGGACGGCGGCATCGTCGTCTACAATGCCCAGCATGAAAGCCTGACCGACGCTTGGGTTGAAGGTTTCACCAAGGAAACCGGCATCAAGGTCACCGTTCGCCACGGCGGTGACAGCGATTTCTCCAACCAGATCGTCGCCGAAGGCGCCGCGTCGCCGGCCGACGTGTTCCTGACGGAAAACTCCCCCGCCATGGTGCTGGTCGAATCCGCCGGCCTGTTCGCGCCGGTCGATGCCGAGACGCTGGCCCAGGTTCCGCAGGAGTACCAGCCGTCCAGCGGAAAATGGGTGGGCATCGCCGCACGCAGCACCGTCTTTGTTTACAACAAAACCAAGCTGACCGCCGAACAGCTGCCCAAGTCGCTGCTTGATCTCGCCGATCCGAGCTGGAAGGGACGCTGGGCCGCTTCGCCGTCCGGCGCCGATTTCCAGGCGATCGTCAGCGCGGTTTTGCAGCTCAAGGGTGAGGCCGCAACGGCCGGCTGGCTGAAGGCGATGAAAGAGAACTTCACCGCCTACAAAGGCAACAGCACGGTGATGAAGGCGGTCAATGCCGGCGAGGTCGAAGGCGGAGTGATCTATCACTATTACTACTACGGCGACCAGGCCAAGACCGGTGAGAACAGCAAGAACATCGGGCTTCACTATTTCAAGAACCAGGATCCGGGCGCGTTCGTCTCGGTTTCCGGTGGTGGCGTGCTGGCCTCCAGCAAGCACCCGAAGGAAGCCCAGGCCTTCCTGAAATGGGTGACCGGCAAGGGTGGTCAGGACGTGCTGAAGACCGGCAATTCTTTCGAATACGCGGTCGGCAAGGACGCGGATTCCAATCCGGCGCTGGTGCCGCTGGCCGAACTGCAGGCGCCGAAGGTCGACGCGACGACGCTGAACTCCAAGAAGGTGACGGATTTGATGACGGCAGCCGGCTTGCTTTAGTCGGCGTTCGTCCTAAAAGGGCAACCGACTGCGCTCCTGCGGGAATTCGCTTCCGCAGGAGCGCTCTGTTTTTCGAGGTGGCATTCGTCCATGACGACAAGCTGCGTTTCTGGCCGCGTTTGCGGCCCTTCGACCGTTTCCGCCATCGGGCGGCAGCGGCACGGCGCCTGAGCTGATGCAGTCTGCGGCCGACCTTGCACGCTCGGTCCTGCCGACCGGCATGGTTGCTGGGCAATGGACGCGCCGGCGGCCGATATCCTGGGTTTCGCTTGCCGCCATCCTGATCTCACTTTTCTCCCTGCTGCCGCTCGCCTTCATCATCTGGATTGCCGTGCAGACCGGCTGGGAAACCGTATCGGCACTGGTCTTCCGGCCGCGCGTCGGCGAGCTGCTGGTCAACACCCTGCTTTTGGTGATGCTCGCGGTACCGATATGCATCGTGCTCTCGGTGGCGCTGGCCTGGCTGACCGAACGCAGCGATCTTCCCGGTGCCCGCCTGTGGGCCTGGCTGTCGGTGGCGCCACTCGCCATCCCCGCCTTCGTCCACAGCTATGCCTGGATCAGCCTGGTGCCGGGACTGCATGGCCTGTGGGCGGGCGTTCTGGTTTCCGTCGTCGCCTATTTCCCGTTCCTCTATTTGCCGGTGGCGGCAGCTTTGCGCCGGCTCGATCCTGCTCTCGAAGATGCCGCGGCAGCTGTCGGCCTCGGGCCGTGGCGCGTGTTCCGGCGGGTGGTGCTGCCGCAGCTCAGGCTCGCCATCTGCGGTGGCTCTCTACTGGTCGGCCTGCATCTCCTGGCCGAATACGGCCTTTACGTGTTCATCCGCTTCGACACCTTCACCACGGCGATCGTCGACCAGTTCCAGTCGACCTTCAATGGCCCCGCTGCCAACATGCTGGCTGCGGTGCTGGTGACATGCTGTTTCGTGCTGCTCGGGATCGAAGTGCTCGTGCGCGGCGAGGAGCGTTATGCCCGCGTCGGCTCGGGCGCCGCGCGCCAGCAGCAACGCACCAGACTCGGCCGCGCCACGCTCCCGTGCCTGCTGCTGCCGGTTATCACCACTCTGCTGGCGCTGGGCGTGCCGTTCGTCACCATCGGCCGCTGGCTCGTTGCCGGCGGTGCCGATGTCTGGCGCCTCGATGAGATCGGCCTTGCGCTCGGCCAGACCCTGTTCCTGGCGCTCGCCGGCGCCCTGCTCGCCACCATCGCCGCCATGCCGATGGCCTGGATCTCAATCCGCGCGCCGGGACCGCTGCAGCGTCTTCTGGAGGCTTGCAACTACATCGTCGGATCGTTGCCCGGCGTCGTCGTAGCGCTGGCGCTGGTCACCATCACCGTGCGCATCGCTCTGCCGCTCTACCAGACCCTGTTCACGATCTTCGTTGCCTATGCGCTGATGTTCCTGCCGCGCGCCCTGATCAGCCTGCGGGCGTCGATCGCGCAGGCGCCGGTCGAGCTGGAACTCGCCGCCGCCAGTCTCGGCCGGTCACCGCTCAAGGCGCTGTGGTCGACGACGATCCGCCTGTCGGCGCCGGGTGCCGCGGCAGGCATGGCACTGGTGGCGCTCGGCATCATGAACGAATTGACCGCAACGCAGATGCTGGCGCCCAACGGCACCCGCACGCTGGCGATGGCGTTCTGGGCCCACAGCGGCGAGATCGACTATGCCTCCGCCGCACCTTACGCCCTCATCATGGTGGCGATCTCGCTGCCGCTGATCTGGCTGCTTTATGTCCAGTCTAAGCGGATGGCCGGACGATGAGCTTCCTCGAACTCACCGATGTGCACAAGCATTACGGCCCGGTGGCCGCACTGGCCGGTGTCGATCTCAGCGTGGCCAGCGGCAGCCGCACCGCGATCGTCGGGCCGTCCGGCTGCGGCAAGACGACCTTGCTGCGGCTGATCGCCGGCTTTGAGGCGCCGGACCAAGGCCGCATCGTGCTTGATGGCGAGGTGCTGGCCAATGGCGGCGCCGCCGTGCCCGCCTATCGGCGCGGCATCGGCGTGGTGGCGCAGGACGGCGCCCTGTTCCCGCATCTGAGCATCGCCTCCAATATCGGCTTCGGCATGCGACATCACGAGGACAAGCGCACCGAGCGCATCGTCGAGCTCGCCTATATCGTCGGGCTCGACAAGGCGATCCTGAAACGGCGGCCGCACGAGCTCTCCGGCGGCCAACAGCAGCGTGTGGCGCTGGCCCGCGCCATGGCCATGAAGCCGCGGCTGATGCTGCTCGACGAGCCGTTCTCGGCGCTTGACACCGGGCTGCGCGCCTCGATGCGCAAGGCGGTGGCCGAACTTCTGGAGACCGCCGGTATCACCACGATCCTGGTCACGCACGACCAGGCCGAGGCGCTGTCCTTTGCCAGCCAGGTCGCGGTGATGCGCGATGGAAAATTCTCGCAAATCGGCACGCCGCGCGAACTCTATCTCAAACCGAAGGACAGGATGGTCGCCGAATTCCTCGGCGATGCCATCATCCTGCCGGCCAAGATCGCGGACGGCTTCGCCAACTCGCCGCTCGGCCGCATCGCCGTCGACAGCACCGAGCGGCGCGATATCGTCCGCATCATGCTGCGGCCGGAACAGGTGCTGTTGAAACGAACATCGCGCGAAGGCATGTCGGGCACGCCGGACATGCTGTTCGGCGAAGTGACGGAGTCCGAATTCGCCGGTTCGATGTGCACCATCGCGGTGCGGCTCTTGAACAGTCCCGATCCGCCGGACGCAGCCGCGATCGGCAACACGCCATTGATCCTGCGCAAGCCAGGCATGGACACACCGGGGGTTGGCGAGATCGTCCGGCTGACGGTGTCGGGCAAGGCGCATGTGTTTGCCTGAACGGCCTTGCGCCTCGCGCGGTTCGCTGGCCAGGACGCAGGCTGGCTTCAATCGACCCGTTTTCCGGCCTGATCGAACCAATGCAGCTTTTCGGCTTTGGCCACGACACGCAACTGGTCACCGGGCTTTGCGGCGGCGCGCCCTGAGACGCGCACGACGATACGGCTACCGCCTGCGGCGCAGTGAAGAAAGCTTTCGGCACCGACCGGTTCGACTGCCTCGACTGTCGCCGGCAGGACGAGCGCACCGGCCAGCGCCTCCGTATTGAAGGTCACGTCGGCATCTTCCGGACGAAAACCCAGTGTCACGGCTGGTGTTTCGCGAGCCGCAAAGCCGATCGCCGTCCCGTCAGCCAATACCGGGCCTGAGGAACTTCCGGTTAGCGCCAGAAGATTCATCGGCGGCGCGCCGATAAAGGAAGCGACGAAGATCGAGGCTGGCTTCTCGTAGACGTCGAGCGGCGCGCCCGTTTGCTCGACCAGTCCGGCGTTCATGACAACAAGGATGTCGGCCAGCGTCATCGCCTCCAGCTGGTCGTGGGTGACATAGACCGAGGTGACGCCAAGCGTGCGCTGCAAATTCTTGATCTCGACCCGCATCTGACCGCGCAACTTGGCATCAAGATTGCTGAGCGGCTCGTCGAACAGGAAGACTTTCGGATTGCGCACGATGGCGCGGCCCATGGCGACGCGCTGGCGCTGGCCGCCGGAAAGCTCGCGCGGGCGCCGGTCGAGCAGGGCCGAAAGCTCCAGCACCTTGGCTGTCGAGCGCACCCTGCTGTCGATCTCGTCCTTCGGCGTGCCGCGATTACGCAGGCCATAGGCCATGTTGTCGTAGACCTTCATATGCGGGTAAAGCGCGTAGTTCTGGAACACCATGGCGATGTCGCGCTCGGTCGGGCCAATGGCGTTCACCACCTTGCCGTCGATGGCGACTGTACCGGCAGAAATCGTCTCCAACCCGGCGATCATCCTCAGCAGCGTGGACTTGCCGCAGCCGGAGGGGCCGACCAGAACGCAAAGCTCCTTGTCGGGAATGGCAATGGAGACCCCCTTCACGGCTTCGACGCCGCCGGGATAGACCTTCTTCACGTCCTTCAGATCGACGGTCGCCATCGGCTTCTCACTTTTCGGATTCGACCAGGCCGCGCACGAACCAGCGTTGCATCAGCACGACCACCAGGATCGGCGGCACGATGGCCAGCATCGCCGTGACCATGACCAGGTGCCATTGGGTGTCGGCATCGGCGAAGGAAACCATCTTTCTCAGCGCGATGACGATGGTGTTCATATCGTTGCTGTTGGTGACGAGCAGCGGCCAAAGATACTGCGTCCAGCCGTAGATGAAGAGGATCACGAAAAGCGCCGCGATGTTGGTGCGCGACAGTGGCAAGAGGATATCGAAGAAGAAGCGCCATGGCCCGGCACCATCGACACGTGCCGCCTCGACCAATTCGCCCGGTATGGTCATGAAAAACTGGCGGAACAGCAGCGTCGCGGTGGCCGAGGCAATCAGCGGGATGATCAGGCCGGCATAGGTGTCGATCATGCCGAGATCGACCATCACCTTGTAGGTCGGCAGGATGCGCACCTCCACGGGAAGCATCAAGGTGATGAAGATCAGCCAGAAGAAGGTGATGCGCAGGGGAAAGCGGAAGAACACGATCGCGTAGGCCGACAGAATCGAGATGAATATCTTTCCCACCGCAACGCCGAGCGCCATGACCGTGGTGTTGAGGAGCAGTTGGCCGACGCTGACACCGCCGATGCGGCCAATACCGCCGAACAGCGCCTCGCTGTAATTGTTCCAGAGCTGGCCGCCGGGCAAGAGCGGCAGCGGCGGCCTGAGGATGGTTTGCAGCGTGTGTGTCGAGGCAACGAAAGTGTAGTAGATCGGAAAAGCTACGATCAATATGCCAAGGATGAGCACGGCATGGGCGATGAAGGTGCGGAGCGGGGATTGGCCGATCATCGCTGCCCTCAACCGTAATGGACTTTGCGTTCCACGTAGCGGAACTGGATGGCGGTGAGCGCAATGACGATGGCCATCAGGATGACCGACTGCGCCGCCGAGTCACCCAGGATCAGATTAACGAAGCCGTCATTGTAGACCTTGTAGACCAGCGTCTCGGTCGCCTTGCCCGGCCCGCCGCCGGTGACGGCATGAACGATGCCGAACGTGTCGAACAGCGCATAGACAGTATTGACGACCAGCAGGAAAAAGGTCGTCGGCGCAAGCAGCGGGAAGACGATGGTCCAGAAGCGCTTGGTCTCGCCGGCGCCATCCATGGCCGCCGCCTCGATCAGGGTTTTCGGCACCGCCTGCAGGCCGGCGACGAAGAACAGGAAATTGTAGCTGATCTGCTTCCAGGCAGCCGCCGACACCAGCAGGATCATGGCGTGGGTGCCGTTGAGCAGCGGGTCCCATGCGATGCCGAGGCTTCTCAGCAAATACGCCAACGAGCCGATCGAAGGATTGAACAGAAACAGCCACAGCATGCCGGCGATCGCCGGCGCCACGGCATAGGGCCATATCAACAATGTGCGGTAGAGGCCTTTGCCGCGCACGGCCTTCTCGGCCATGACCGCAAGCAGCAGAGCCACACCCATCGCAACGATCGCGGTCGCAAGCGAAAACACCACGGTGACCTTGATCGAGTTGAGGTAGGCCGGATCGGCCAGCACCTTGCCGAAATTGGCGAACCAGACGAACCTGGTCCTCAGCCCGAACGGGTCTTGCCTGAGCATCGACTGATAAAGCGCCTGGCCGGCCGGCCAGTAGAAGAAAACCAGTGTTATGGCGAGTTGTGGCGCCACCAGCAGGTAGGGCAGGATCTTGTTGGGAAAGACGATGCGTGGAGACAGGCTGATTTCCCTCGCTATCCAGGAATCGCCCACGCGAGCTCGCGTGGGCGATTCCAATCGATTGACCGAGATAATCTCGTCAGTTCTCGAGCGCTTCCTCGATCGCGGCGTTGCCGAGCGTGACCGCATTGTCGAGCGCCTGCTGAGCGGTTTGCTGGCCGGCCAGCATCTTCTCGAACTCCTCGTTCTGGATATCGCGCACCTGCGGCAGATTCGGCAGGCGCACGCCCTTCGAGTTATCGGTCGGCGCCTTGCCCGTCATCTGCAGGATGGGTGTCTCGCGGCCGGGGTTTTTGTCATAGAAGCCTGATTTCTTGGTCGCCTCGTAGGCGGCGAGCGTCACCGGCAGGTATCCCGACTTCTGGTGCAGATATTCCTGCACATCGGTCTTGGACAGATAGGCGAAGAAGGTCGCGACGCCCTTGTATTGCTCGTCCGACTTGTTGCCGAAGACCCACAGGCTGGCGCCGCCCGGCGTGGTGTTCTGCGGAGCGCCCTTGGCGTCGGTGTCGTAGGGAAGCTGGCCGATGCCATAGTTCATGCCGGACTTGACGATGTCGCCGAGGCCGCCCGACGATTCGGTGAAGATGCCGCATTCGCCGGCCAGGAAGATCTGCTTGGCTTCGGAGGTGCGCCC
>NZ_RZSX01000510.1:0-4660 GCF_004023105.1 Mesorhizobium sp. M5C.F.Ca.IN.020.32.2.1
CTACGTCTTCGGCCATCTCGGCGATGGCAATCTGCATTATCAGGTCCGCACGGTGGATTCGGCGGCGGCATACGACATCGTCTATCGCAGCGTGGCTGCGGCCGGCGGCGGCGTCTCGGCCGAGCATGGCATCGGCCTCGACAAGAAGGAATGGTTGCACCTTGTGCGCAGCGATGCCGAGATCGCAGCCATGCGGCGCTTGCAAGCGGCTTTCGATCCGAACAATATCCTCAATGCCGGGCGGGTTTTCGATCTCGGGCCCGCCTGAAACTCGAAGGCCGGTAGCGCCGGCCGCCTATTTGGGCATGCGCTTCAACCGCGCATGCGCCACCGCAATACGGGCGGCAAGCGCGGCGTTGTTGCGGACCAGCGCGATATTGGCCTTCAGGCTGCGACCCTGCGAAAGCTCGTTGATGCGGGCGAGCAGGAACGGCGTCAGTTCCTTGCGCCCGATGCCGCGTTTCTCGGCCTCTGCCACCGCTGCCGTGATCGTGCCGTCGATGAAGGCCGGATCGAGCGCATCCACTTCCGGAATTGGATTCGCGACGAGAATGCCGGTGCCCGAGCCGATCTGCTCGTGCAGCAGCATGGCCTGCGCAATGTCCTCGGGCGTATCGAGGCGGTGATCGGCTTTCAGTCCGCTGGAGCGCGTATAGAAGGCCGGAAAATCGTCGCTCTGACAGGCAATCACCGGCACGCGCTGGGTCTCCAAATATTCCAGCGTTTTTGCAATGTCGAGGATCGATTTTACGCCGGCGCAAACGACGGTCGTGCCGGTCTGGCCGAGTTCGGTCAGGTCGGCCGAGATATCGAAAGTGGCCTCGGCGCCACGATGCACGCCGCCGACGCCGCCGGTCGCGAAAATGCCGATGCCGGCGAGTGCGGCGATCCGCATCGTCGCCGAAACCGTGGTTCCGGCCGAGCCGCCGCCCACCATGATGGCGGCGAGGTCGCGCCCGGAGGCCTTGACCACCTCCTTCGCCGCCGCCAGCTTTTCCAGCTCAGTGTCATCGAGCCCGACCTTGATCTTGCCGGCGACCACCGCGATCGTGGCGGGCACAGCACCGTTCTCGCGCACCACGGTTTCGACGCCGCGCGCGGTCTCCAGATTGGCCGGATAGGGCATGCCATGGGTGATGATCGTCGATTCCAGCGCCACCACCGCGCGGCCTTCCCGGAGTGCTGCGGCGACTTCGTCATTCAGGTGGAGAAGGGAAGGTTTCATCGTCATTTCGCTTTCAGGGTTCGGCTCGCGTTCAGGCGGGAATGCGGTACATGCCGGCGGTGAGGAAGCGCGGCGACAGATCGGGATGAACGCTGGATTCGCTTTCGGTGGTCAGCGTGGCGAGCAGCGCGCCGGTGCGCGCCGCGTCGAGCACGGGATCGCCCGAAAGCACCTTGTACATGGTGCCGGCAATCATTGCATCGCCGGCGCCGGTGATGTCGACGGCGCGGGCCGGGACGGAACGCATCGTCGCCACGCCGCTCTCGGTCGCCACCGCAAATCCATGAGCGCCCATGGTCACGATCACCTCGCCGGCGCCGGCCGCGCGCAGCGCCGCTGCAGCCTCCTTCGGCTTAAGCCGCTTGTCGGCATCGATGATGCCAAGCATCGTATTGGCCTCGTCACGGTTGGTGAATAAAAGGTCGATGCCGGTCAGGTCCTTCGGCAGGCGTGCCGATTTCGGCGACGACACCGTGTCGACGGCGAGCCTGAAGCGCGCGCCCTGCTTGCGTGTCATCAGCGACTTGATCGTCGCAGCCGGCAGGTTGCAATCGATGAACACCCATGTCGCCGAAGCAAGGTGCGGCCAGAAGCGGTCGAGATGGGAGGGCGAAAACAGATCGAATATCTCCATGTCGGCGATGCCGAGCACGAGATCGTTATTGAGGTCGAGGATCGCTGCATATTCCGCCGTTGGCCGCTCCGTGGTGGTGATCACCTGGCTGACATCGGCGCCGAGGTCGCGCAGATGCCGCACCAGCGAGCGGCCGGTCTCGTCGTCGCCGACAATCGAGACGAAGCTTACGTCGACGCCGAGGCGGACAAGGTTCTCGGCGACGTTGCGGGCGACGCCGCCGAAGCTGCGATAGCCGTCGACCGGATTCGACGTCCCGAAGATCAGATCCTTCTTGGCGTGGTACTTGCGGTCCAGGACGGCGCCGCCGATGCAGATCATGCGCTTGGAGGCCGGCAACACATAGCCGCGACCAAGAATGTAGCCCTTGTTGACGAGCTGCACGATGTGGGCCGCGACGGTCGAACGGGCAATGCCAAGCGCGCTCGCAATGTCCTGCTGGCCGGCGAAAGGGTTCGCCGCGATGAGATCCAGCACTGCCTGTTCCTGTGCTCCAAGGTCGTCCATCGTCTCACCCGGCCCGCGCAAATCATGGCTGACGTTGATCAACAACAGACGGTCTTGTCAACATTTGTTTAAAGCGAGTGAAGGTCCGTCAATTGCTGGTACTGGTCGACGCTTGGCGCCGCATCACATTACTTATTGCCGACGGCAGGAACTTTGAAAGCAAGCGGATGAGCGAACAGGAGTTGATGTCGGAGCTGGAACGGTTGGTTTCCGAGGACCGGAACCCGAAGACGATGGATATCGACCTGCTGCCAACCATCGAGATCCTGCGCAAGATCAATGACGAGGACAGCGGCGTTCCGGCCGCTGTCGAGAAAGTCATTCCGGAAATTGCTGCCGCGGTAGACCGGATCGTTAGTGCGTTTCAAAAAGGCGCGCGGCTTGTCTACATCGGCGCCGGCACGAGCGGCCGGTTGGGAGTTCTCGACGCCTCGGAGTGTCCACCGACATTCGGTGTGCCCGAGGACATGGTGCTCGGCCTGATCGCGGGCGGCCCCAAAGCGCTGATGCGGGCTGCGGAAGGCGCCGAGGATGATCCGCAACAAGGCATGAAGGCACTGCAGGACATCAAGTTGACCGCCGACGATGTGGTGGTCGGCATCGCGGTCAGCGGCCGCACGCCTTATGTGATCGGCGGTTTGACCTACGCAAGGCAGGTGGGAGCGACGACAGTGGCGCTCTCCTGCAATCCCAGATCGACCATTGCCGGCATTGCCGACATTGCCATCTCTCCGTTTGTCGGCCCCGAGGTTCTCGCCGGCTCGACCCGGCTGAAGTCGGGAACCGCGCAAAAGCTGGTTCTCAACATGCTGACGACAGCCGGCATGATTCGGATCGGCAAGAGCTATCAGAACCTGATGGTCGACCTTAATCCCAGCAACAAGAAACTCGTCGCCAGGGCGGTTGGGATCGTGATGCAGACCACCGGCTGCACAGCGCAGCAGGCACGACAGGCGCTCGACCAGACCGGCAAAGACGTGAAGCTGGCGATCCTGGTGACAATCACCGGCATGAGCGTCAAAGAGGCGCGGCAAGCCCTCGACAATGCGGGAGGATTCCTGCGAAAGGCGATAGGCGAAACGCCTGTGTGAGGATGAGGGCTGGCGGCGGCCGGCTGTGCAGGGACGGTCGGGCATACCGCTTTACCGGCATGGGACTGTGGATCGACCTCCACAAAGGCAAGGCATGGACCTTGCTCACCAAACGGATCCATCCGACACATCATTCAACAGCGGAATCGCTTCGCCAATCGGTCGGCGATCTCGCCAATGGAGCCTAACAAATCATGATTGCGAAAAGTGACCAGCCAATCTGGGCCGTCGGCCTGATGACCGGCACCGTCCTCGACGGCAATATCGACGTCGCGCTGATCAAGACCGATGGCGAGCGGATCGCGGATTTCGGCACCTATACGCTGGCACCCTACCCCAGGTCGATCCGGACCCTGCTGGAGGAGACGCTGGATCAGGCCAGGGTGTGGAATTTCACCGGACCGGAGCCGGCGATCTTTCGCGAAGCTGAAGAAGCGCTGACGCGCGCCCAGTCAGCGGCAGTCAAGGACCTGGTCGAAAGCTATGGATTGAAGATGGCCGATATCGGGGTCGTCGGCTTCCATGGCCAGACCGTGCTGCATCGTGCTCCGCAAGTCGGCCGGCCCGGCCAGACCCGCCAGCTCGGCGATGGCGAGTTGATGCATGCCATCCTGGATACAAAGATTGCCTACGACTTCCGCTCGGCCGACATGCGCGCCGGCGGGCAAGGGGCGCCGCTGTCCGCGGCCTATCACGCCGCGCTGCTACGCGATGCCGACGCCAGCGGCGACACGGCCGTTCTCAATCTCGGCGGCGTCGCCAACGTCACGTGGTGGGATGGCAAGGACGATGTCGTTGCCTTCGACACCGGACCGGCCAATGCGCCGTTGAACGATTTCATCAAGTCCAAAGGGCTCGGCGAAATGGACCGCGACGGCGCGCTGGCCCGCGCCGGCACTGTCGACGAAGCGCGGCTGGCCACGCTCTTGCAGCATCCCTATCTGGCCAAGCCCTATCCAAAGTCGCTGGACCGGTTCGACTTCGGCGCAGCCATGGCGGATGGGATGAGCGCTGAGGATGGCGCTGCACTGCTGACGGCCTTCACCGCCGCCGCCGTCGGCAAAGCGCTCGACCTCCTGCCGCACCGGCCGAAGCGGCTGGTGGTCAGCGGTGGCGGCCGCCACAACCCGACGATCATGGCCATGCTCGCCAGCCGTGCCGGTATCGAAGCCGTGCCGGCGGAGGCGCTCGGCTGGAAGGGTG
>NZ_RZSX01000511.1:0-4640 GCF_004023105.1 Mesorhizobium sp. M5C.F.Ca.IN.020.32.2.1
GGCCGGCGCATGGCCTTCGACCGGGATCTGGTTCTTGCCCTCCAGCCGCTCGCGCACGACACGCAGATGCATCTCGCCATGGCCCGACAGCACGGTTTCGGCCGAATCTTGATTGTGGCGCAGGCTGAGCGAGGGGTCTTCTTCGGCAAGTCGCTGGATGGCTGCCGACATCTTCACTTCGTCTTTGCGTTCCTTCGGGCGCAGCGCGAACGCAAAGACCGGCTGCGGCGGCATCAGCGTGACCAGTGGCTTGATGCCGCCCTTTGCCGAGCTCAAGGTCTGACCGGTCGTGACGTCGTCCAGCTTGCCGAGCGCGACCGTGTCGCCGGCCCTGGCCGAGGTGAGCTTGGTCTGGTCCTTGCCGAGCATTTTGTGGATGCCGGAGACTTTTGCCGTGGTGCCATTCGAAAGGAAGAGCTCGGAGGCGTCGGCAAGCTGGCCGGACAGGATGCGCGAGACCGACAGCTTGCCGCCATGCGCGGTGTGAATGGTCTTCATCACCTGGACCACGGTCGCATTGCCATCAGGTGCACCAAGGCGCTTGCGGGTCGCCTCGATGTCGGGCGCGTCGTGGCGGATCGTCTTCAACAGGCGCAGCACGCCATTGCCCTTCTCGGCGGTGCCGATCAGCACCGGCGTCACGGCGCCGTCACGCAGATCGGCGGCGAGGTCGTCGAAAATCGCGTCCTTCGGCGGCTCAATCTCTTCGAGAAGCTGCTCCATCAACTGGTCGTCATGATCGGCGAGCGTCTCCAGCATGGAAAAGCGCGCCTCCAGTTCGCGCGCCCTGTCGTCGCTGGGAATCTGGGCGACCTCGCTTTCGGCATATTCGCGATAGATGTAGGCGCGCTCCAGAGCGAGATCGATCGAGCCGATGACGACGCCGTTCTTGCGCAGCGGAATCTGGCGAAGCAGCAACGGCACCGAGCTTGCCGGCTGCAGCAACTTCAGCGTGTCGCGCACGCCTGATATCGCCTTATCGACCTTGTTGAGGAACATGATGCGCGGCACGCCGAGATCGTCGAGCTTGCGCATGATCAGCTGCAGGGCAGGGATCTTCTTCTCGTCGGCTTCGGCGACGACCACGGCAATGTCGCAGGCGGCGAGGACCGGCTCTGCCTCGAAGGAGAATTCGATGGAGCCGGGACAATCGACGAAAGTGAGTTTCTCGCCCATGAATTCGGTGGTCGCAAACGTCGCCTCGACGCTCATGGCGTGGGCGCGTGCCTCGGGCGAATGATCGGAAACGGTGTTTCCCGAGGAAACGGGATTCTGGCGGGGAATGGCGCCCGTGCGGGCCAATATGGCTTCGAGAAGTGTCGTCTTACCGCTTGCAAAGGGACCGACTATGGCAATGCATTTCGGTCCCGTGCGTCGTCCTCCGGCGCGAGTTCCCATGACTGACCTCCACTCAGGCGTTTCCCTGGGAGCGGCGGCCGGCCTGTCGACCGTCGCGGGCGGGGCTTTTTTCAGTTTGCCACCTACCCAAAGGCATCGTCCCACGGGTTAGCCGGGAGGGCAAGGGATTTGAGGATCGCCTGATGTCGTGGATGTTGAGCCGTGATCGGCGAAGCCGTCGGATGCGAGCCCAGCCTCCCATCAAATCCCGCAACAAAGCCCGTCGCCGAACAGCCGCAAAAGCGGTTGCGCCGTGATGGTTATCGGACGAAAGTGCCCGCTTCTTGCGACAAAAAGGAACGGCCGTCGCCGACCGATCCGCCATCAGCCTGAGGACTCGCGACGATGAAGATCATTGCCTGCGGCAGCGTGCCGACCGCCATTGCGCCGGAAAAGTACTTCACCGGCCGCGTGTGGCAGACGCCAATCATCGAGAAGGAAGCGCCAGCGCGGCTGCGCGCCATCATGGTCAGTTTCGAGCCCGGCGCGCGTACCCACTGGCATACGCATCCGCTGGGCCAGACGCTCTATGTCATATCAGGCGCCGGCCTTGCGCAAAGCTGGGGCGAGCCGGTACAGGCGATCAGGGCCGGCGACGTCATTTCGTTCGCTCCTGATGAAAAGCATTGGCACGGCGCCGGTCCAAAATCGGCGATGGCGCATATCGCCATGCAGGAGGCGCTCGACGACGTCCATGCCGACTGGCTGGAAATGGTGACAGACGAGCAGTATGGCGGCTGAGGCTTTTGAGCCCACCAAACCCGACCGCGAGCCGGGTTTGGTGTTCGAGATGCGCCTGATCAGGTCAGCGAGGCGGCGAAGCGCTGGATGCGCGTGCAGGCCTCTTCGAGCAACGCCTCCGACGTGGCATAGGAGATGCGGAAGTTGGGGCCGAGGCCGAAGGCCGAACCGAACACCACCGCTACGCCTTCGGCCTCGAGCAGCTCCGAGCAGAAGGCTTCGTCGCTGTCGATCACCTTGCCGGCTTTGGTCTTCTTGCCGATCAACTGGGCGCAGGACGGATAGACGTAGAAAGCACCTTCGGGTGACGGACATGTGATGCCGCGCGCCTGATTGAGCATCGACACGACGAGATCGCGCCGAGCCTGGAAGATCGCCTTGTTTTTCGCAATGAAATCCTGCGGACCGTTCAGCGCCTCCACCGATGCCCACTGGGCGATGGTGCAGGCGCCGGAGGTCTGCTGGCCCTGTATCATATCCATTGCCTTGATCAGCGCCACGGGCCCGGCCGCATAGCCGATGCGCCAGCCAGTCATGGCATAGGCCTTCGAGACGCCGTTCATCGTCAGCGTGCGCTCATAAAGCTTCGGCTCGACCTCGGCGATGGTCTTGAAGACGAAGTCACCATAGATCAGGTGCTCGTACATGTCGTCGGTCAGCACCCAGACATCGGGATGCTTCAACAGCACGTTGGCCAGAGCGCGCAATTCAGACTCGGTGTAGGCAGCGCCCGACGGGTTCGACGGTGAGTTCATCAACAGCCATTTGGTGCGCGGCGTAATCGCCTTTTCCAACGCCGCCGCCGTCAGCTTGAAGCCGTTGTCGATGGAGGTGTCGGCAAATGCCGGGGTGCCGCCGCAGATCGCTACCATCTCGGGATAGCTGACCCAGTACGGCCTCGGAATGATGACCTCGTCGCCGGGATTCAGCGTCGCCATAAAGGCATTGAATAGGATCTGCTTGCCGCCGGTGCCGACGATGGTCTGCTCCGGCCGGTAGTCGAGATTGTTCTCGCGCTTGAATTTTTCGACGATCGCCTCGCGCAGCGGCACGATGCCGGAAACCGGAGGATATTTCGTTTCGCCGCGGCGGATAGCCTCGATCGCAGCGTTCTTGATGTTGTCCGGCGTGTCGAAGTCCGGTTCGCCGGCACCCAACCCGATCACGTCTCGGCCGGCGTTTTTCAGCTCGCGTGCTTTCTGCGTCACCGCGATGGTCGCGGAAGGCTTTACGCGGGAAAGGACGTCAGCAAGAAAGGCCATGACGATGTTATCTCCTTGGGGATGCAGGCGGTCCATCTAACCGCGGCGCTTCTCATGTCGCATCATTCCGCCAAGCGCAAGCACTGTCGGATGAGCCAGATCTCAAATCCCCGGCAAATTCGGCAACAATAAATTCACCTACACGCGGTAAAACCCCGAGTGGCTGGATCACGATCCATTCCGCCAGTCTCGCAGAGCGAGGAACCGTGTCGCGCAGCATCGGGCATGACCATATCGTCCGTCATGACGACGGCACCGCCAGCGGTGTCTGGGGCATCTATACGCTGCAGAGCGCTTTCCAGCCGATCTTCGCCTTCAGCAACGGCAAATTGTCCGTCACCGGATTCGAGGGGCTGATCCGGCCGTTCCGCGACGGCGAGCCGCAGTCGCCGGTGAGCTTTTTCAACACCTGTCCAACGGTCGACCGCCTGCATATCGAGGCGCTGACAAGGACGCTGCATCTTTTGAACGCCGGCGCCTGCCTGCCGCAAGAGGCATTCATTTTCATTAACTTCGATCCGTCGGTGTTCACCGATCGCAGCATCGCTGACAAGGCGCTGCGCGACATGCGGCTGGTGCTGCATGAGGCTGAGATCGATGCGAACCGGGTCGTCTGCGAGGTGACCGAGCAGAAATCGGCGTCGCAGGAAACGCTCTACAATTTCGTCGAGGCACTCAGGGCCAACGGATTTCGCATAGCGGTCGACGACTACGGCGCCGACGAGTCCGACATCAACCGCATCAAGGAGCTCAGGCCGGACATCGTCAAATTCGATGCCCACTGGATCATGCAACTGATGGAGTCCGGCGCCGGTTTCGCACTGCTGACCGCCATGGTGGCAAGTTTCGAACAGCAAGGCATCCGCACCGTGTTCGAGGGCATCGAGGAGAGCTGGCAGCTTGAACTGGCTGAAAAATCGGGAGCCTCGATGGTGCAGGGATTCGCGCTGGCGCGCCCGGAGCTTGCGCCGACCAGCTTTCACGTCTTCGGCAAGGACAGGCAGATGCCGGTGGCAGTGCCCGATGCCGACGAGGTGCCTGCGACTGTCTCGCCTTCGCCGAGGCCGAAACGGGCTTTCGGACGCAAGTTGGTACTATGACCGGGCGGCCCGACAGGCGGCGCAATGTCGGCGAGGCAATCTTTGCCGACGAGGTCGGTATCGAATACGGCGTCTATGGCGCGTTCCGGCTGAGGAGCGCCTACCAGCCGATCTTCGCGCCGCGCGGCAGGTTTTTGAA
>NZ_RZSX01000512.1:0-4634 GCF_004023105.1 Mesorhizobium sp. M5C.F.Ca.IN.020.32.2.1
ACGATGGCTTGAGCGCCTGAATCCCTGAGCTGATGTTCCAGCTCGCGCGGCGTGTAGAGCGGGTTGATGTTGACCACGACATAGCCGGCACGCAGCACTGCCATCATCGCCACCGGATATTGCAGCACGTTCGGCATCATCACCGCCACGCGTGCGCCTTTCTGCAGTCCCGTAGACTGCAGATAGGCGGCGAAGGCGGCCGATTGCCGCTCGACTTCCGCATAGGTGATGGTCTTGCCCATGCAGGTGAAGGCCGGCCGGCTGGCATACTGCTTGCAGGCGTCGGCGAGCAGATCGCCGATGGAGCCGAAGGGCAGGGCGCCGATCTCAGCAGGAACGACCTTCGGGTAGCTCTTAAGCCAAGGCCTTTCCGGCGATCCGGCGCCAACTGCTTTCGGCAATCTCTCGGCCGGACCCGGCTTCGAAGTCGATGTCGGTGCCGCTTTCGGCTTGGCAACGGCTTTGGCCGCCGGCGCCTTTGGCTTGTCGGAGCTGGCCGGTTTTGCGGCAGTTTTGGCCCTCGCTTTCGCGGGGGCCGTTGTCCTTGGTGCTTTTGCCACCTGTCCCTCCCTCGGTTGTTCTTATTGTCCCTGCTTGCCCGCCGCGTTGCCTCCGAATGACAGAGACATCCTCCGCTGCTGCCGGCATCCAGGAAATCCAGCTTGCCATCTATGTATTGCGACTATCGGCAGCCGTGCAAGTCTGACCCTGCGGCAAGACTGGAAAGAAATCTTCCGCGCCAATGACAAGCCGATGGTCGCGGTTCCTCACCAACGCCGGGTTGAAGATCAATAAAAAAATGCAGTCGTTAATAATACCGTGATCGGCAGAAATTGACATTTCATTCTCGCTCTCGATGCTTCCGGAGAACTAAATTCTGCTTCCCATGGGGTAGGCAAACGGGGTGTTCCAAAGCCGGAAAAACGGTGCTTATATGCGCGCTTCGCGAGCCTGATAGAGGGGCTTGGAAGAACATCAGGGAGTCCTCCATGAAAAAGAAACTGACTTTTGCGGCCGCGTTGCTGGCCGCAAGCGTCCTCGGCGGCATGGCCAATGCGAAACAGCTGGTCTACTGCTCGGAGGCGTCGCCGGCCGGCTTCGACCCGTCGCCGTGGAGCGGTGGCAACGACTTCGACGCGTCGTCGCGCACCATCTATTCGCGCCTGGTCGAGTTCGAACACGGCAAGACCACCATCACCCCCGGCCTCGCCGAGAGCTGGACGGTTTCCGACGACGGTCTCGAATACACGTTCAAGCTTCGGCCGGGTGTTAAGTTCCAGACCACCGACTACTTCACGCCGACGCGCGATCTCAACGCCGACGACGTGATCTTCTCCTTCGAACGCCAGTGGAAGAAGGAAAACCCGTGGTTCGACTATCTGGCAGGCACCGGTTGGGAATATTTTGCCGGCATGGGCTTCCCGGATCTTCTCAAGGAAATCGTCAAGGTCGACGACCTGACGGTGAAATTCGTGCTGAACAAGCCTGAAGTCGCTTTCCTGCCGGACCTCGGCATGGATTTCGCTTCGATCGTCTCCAAGGAATATGCCGACCAGCTCGACAAGGCCGGCACCAGGCAGCAATTCACCCAGAAGCCGATCGGCACCGGTCCGTTCCAGTTCGTCGACTACCAGGTCGATGCGGTCATCCGCTATGCGGCATGGGACGGCTACTATGGCGGCCGCCAGAAGATCGACGATCTGATCTTCGCCATCACGACTGATCCGGCCGTGCGCGCGCAGAAGCTGAAGGCAGGCGAGTGCGATATCATGTCGTATCCGGCGCCGGCCGACATTGCCGGCCTGAAAGCCGACCCGAACCTGAAGGTCGACGAGCAGGAAGGCCTTAACATCGGCTACATGGCCTATAACACGACCCAGCCGCCCTTCGACAAGGTCGAGGTCCGCAAGGCCCTCAACATGGCCGTCAACAAGCAGGCCATTCTCGATGCGGTCTATCAGGGCGCTGGCCAGGCGGCCATAAACCCGATCCCGCCAACGATGTGGTCCTATAACAAGGACATCAAGGACGATCCGTACGATCCGGACGCGGCCAAGAAGATGCTGACTGATGCCGGCGTCACGGATCTCTCGATGAAGATCTGGGCAATGCCCGTCAGCCGCCCGTACAATCCGAACGCCCAAAGAGTAGCCGAACTGATTCAGGCCGACTACGCCAAGATCGGCGTGAAGGCCGAGATCGTCAGCTACGAATGGACCGAGTATCGCGAACGCGGCAAGGCCAAGGACCGCGACGGCGCCTTCCAACTGGGCTGGACCGGTGACAATGGCGATCCGGACAACTTCCTGTTCCTGCTCGGCTGCGATGCCATCGGCCAGTCCAACTATGCGATCTGGTGCAACCAGGAGTTCGAAGCTCTGCTGCAGAAGGGCAAGGCAACCACTGACGTCGCGGAGCGCACCAAGATCTACGAGGAAGCTCAGGTCGTGTTCAAGCGTGAGGCGCCATGGCTGACCATCGCCCATTCCAAGGTCTTCATGCCGATGAACAAGAAAGTTACCGGCTTCGTCATGGACCCGCTCGGCATTCATCGGTTCGACGGCGTCGACGTCACCGAATAACTCCTGATAAATTGGACGGCGGCGCTGGACTTCCGGCGCCGCCGTTCTATGAAGTAAGATGCTCCGCTATCTCCTCCACAAGCTCGCCTTGATCATCCCGACGGTGTTCGGCATATCGCTGGCGGCGTTCGCTTTCGTCCGTCTCCTGCCGGGCGACCCGATCCTGGCCCTGGCCGGCGAGCGCGGCGTCAGCCCCGAACGCTACGCCGAGCTTATCGAGCGGTTTGGCTACAACCGGCCTTATGTCATCCAGTATCTGGAGTATATCGGCAGGGTCCTGACCGGCGACTTCGGCATGTCGCTCGCCACCAAGCGGCCTGTGCTCGGTGAATTCCAGGCGCTGTTTCCGGCGACGCTGGAACTGGCGACGATCGCGCTGATCATTGCCGTGCTCATCGGCATTCCCGCCGGTATCTTCGCCGCGGTCAAGCGCGGATCATGGTTCGACCAGGCGACGATGGGTGTGGCGCTGACCGGCTATTCGATGCCGATCTTCTGGTGGGGGCTGCTGCTCATCATCTTCTTCTCCGGCTATCTCGGCTGGACGCCGGTTTCCGGGCGCATCGGCCTTCAGTATTTCTTCAAGCCGACCACGGGGTTCATGCTGATCGACAGCCTGATCTCCGGCAAGAGCGGCGCTTTCAGGTCCGCCGCCAGTCATCTGGTCCTGCCGGCGATCGTGCTGGCGACAATCCCGCTCGCCGTTATAGCGCGGCAGACGCGGTCGGCGATGCTGGAGGTGCTGGGCGAAGACTATGTCCGCACCGCCCGCGCCAAGGGCCTGGCGCCGCGCCGCGTCATCGGGCTCCACGCTTTTCGCAATGCGCTGATCCCCGTCGTTACCACCATCGGCCTGCAGGTCGGCACGCTGATGGCCGGCGCCATCCTGACCGAAACGATCTTTTCGTGGCCCGGTATCGGCAAGTGGATGATCGACGCGATCGCCAAGCGCGACTATGTCGTCGTCCAGAGCGGCTTGCTGATCATCGCGCTAATTGTCATGGCGGTGAACCTGATCGTCGACGTGCTCTACGCCGTCATCAACCCACGTATCCGGGTGCAGTGAGATGACCGACCAAACCACGGCAGAAGCCACCGCCGCCGCCATTCCGACCGGCGGCCGGCAGCGCGCCTTCGCCGAGTTCTGGCATTACTACTCGATGAACACCGGCGCCGTCATCGGCCTGGTCGTGTTCGCGGCTCTAGTGCTGATCGCGATTTTCGCACCGCTGGTCGCGCCGCATTCGCCTGACGAACAGTTTCGCGATTCGCTGCTGACGCCCCCGGTCTGGCAGGAGGGCGGCAAATCGATGTTCCTGCTCGGCACCGACGCGGTCGGCCGCGACATGCTTTCGCGGCTGATTTTCGGCGCGCGGTTCTCGCTGTTCATCGGTCTGGTCGTCGTCGTTTTCTCGCTGACCAGCGGCATCGTCCTCGGCGTGCTCGCCGGCTATTTCCGCGGCTGGGTCGATACGCTGATCATGCGCATCATGGACGTCATTCTGGCCTTCCCGTCGCTGCTCCTCGCCCTGGTTCTGGTGGCGATCCTCGGACCCGGCCTGTTCAACGCTATGCTGGCGATTGCGCTGGTGCTGCAGCCGCATTTCGCGCGGCTCACGCGCGCGGCGGTGATGGCTGAAAAGAACCGCGAATATGTGATCTCCGCCAAGGTGGCCGGTGCCAGTCATCTCAGGCTGATGGTGAAGACGATCTTGCCGAACTGCTTGGCACCGCTGATCGTGCAGGCGACGCTGTCCTTCTCCAACGCCATTCTCGAGGCCGCGGCTCTCGGCTTTCTTGGCGTTGGTGCGCAGCCGCCAACGCCGGAATGGGGCACGATGCTGGCCACGGCGCGCGAGTTCATCCTGCGCGCGCCATGGGTGGTGACCTTTCCCGGCCTTGCCATCCTGATCACGGTGCTTGCCATCAACCTGATCGGCGATGGCCTGCGCGATGCCTTTGACCCCAAGCTGAAGAGGTCGTGACCATGCCTCTTCTCGAGATCAGGAACCTCACCGTGTCCTTCGATACCGCCGCCGGACCGTTCATGGC
>NZ_RZSX01000513.1:0-4626 GCF_004023105.1 Mesorhizobium sp. M5C.F.Ca.IN.020.32.2.1
GAGCCATTTTGTCTCCTCCATCAGCGATCCGGCGATGCGTCGTCGGCTCACTCTTGCTCACCAGGCACCTCCCTGTGAACAATTTATCTTTGATATGCAATTTTGTTCAGCTAAACTGTTCGTCGGAAAATTGTCAAGGCCCGCCGCATCATTCCACGCCGGTTTGCGCCGCCAGCCGGTTTGCCTTAGGAAAGGGCATGAAATGCCGCGTTTCAGGTGCGCTCTCATCCCGCGACTTCGTTTCGGCTGCTTGAGCAGGCCGAGACGGCCAAGACGAAGTAAATGTTCACCATTTTGGCTTTCATCTCGCGTTGTAGACGATATCCTGTCGATGTCATAAATCTCGAGTCCTGGGCACGCAGAACGATTTCGTGGCGCTTGGTCGGATACGCCGTTTGAATGGCATTTTAGGATTCGGACGACCGCGGGAGGGCAAAAAGATGGCGATGACGGAGAATGACAAGGCCTCGCGCTTCCCGGATGCCGAGCTGAAGGCCCGTGCCGCTTGGCACTATTATGTCGAGGGGCTGACGCAAGAGAGGATTTCGGAGATCCTCGGCATCGGTCGCATCAAGGTGCATCGCATCCTGTCCGCCGCGCGTGAGGAGGGCGTCGTCCAGTTCCGCATCCGCGACAGCGTGGTCGAATGCTTGGTGCTGGAAGAGGCTCTGAAGCAGCGTTTCGGACTGAGCCAGGCGGTTGTGGTGCCGTCGGCCGCCGACCGAACCAACACGCCGCTGATGATCGGCCATGCCGCGGGCGCCTATCTGGCCGACAATGTGAATGCCGGCGATGTCATCGCACTTGGCTGGGGGAGGACGCTGAAATTCGCCATCAACGAATTGCCGCGGCGGCCGATCGCCAGGACGACGGTGGTTTCCATGCTGGGCGGCCTCACCCATGCCCAGCCGCTCAACCCGACCGAGAGCGCCTGGGAATTCGCCGAAAAGATCGGTGCGGAGTGCTTTCTGCTACCGGTACCGGTCTATGCCGACAGGCCGGAGCAGCGCGAAGCCTTCATGAGCCAGCGCAGCGTTCAGGACGTTGTCTTCCGCGCGCGCCGGGCAAACATCGCCGTGCTCAGCGTCGGATCATTTTCCAACGACAGCCCGATCGCCAATTACGGCTTCATCAAGCCCAGCGAACTCGAGGAATTGCAGGCGGCCGGCGCAGTTGGTGATATTTTATGCCATTTCATCGACGCCGAGGGCCGGCTCGTCGACCATGAGGTCAACCGCCGGGTCTGCGCCTATCCGCTGCAGGACCTGTCGGACATCCCGGCCATCATCCTGGTCTCGGGAGGGCAGGAAAAAATTGCCATCATGCGGGCGGCGCTCGCCAACACCAAGATATCGGTTTTGATCACCGACGAGGATGCGGCCAAGGGCCTGCTCAACCGCTAGCCTCGCTTAGCGCGTCGAGGCGGGCATGGATGTCGCGCGTCGCCCGATAAAGGTCGCGGTAGATCGCCTTGCGCGCGCGATAACCGGAGATCAGCCCCTCGACCGGCTCGACATGCCTGGTTGGCGGCGCGGCCATCGCCTCAGCCGCGGTCTCCGGCGAGGGAAACCATCCGATGGCGGAGGCCGCCAGCATGGCGGCGCCGAGCGCTGCGGCTTCGTTGACCGGCGAGACGGAGAGCGGCCGCTCGAGCACGCTTGCCATGATCCGCATCAGCAGGGCGCAGTTGGTGCCGCCGCCGGCAGCTATCACAGCCGCCGGTTTGCCGCCGGCTTGAGTTTCCATTGCTTCGCTGGCGATGGCCTGCTCGAAGGCGATGCCTTCCAGAACCGCTCGAAAAAGGTGCTTCGGCTCATGGTCCAGCGACAGACCGACAATGGCGCCTCTCGCCGCGCCGTCCCAGTAGGGGCTCATGACACCGGCCCAATAGGGCATGACAAGCAGGCCCTCGCTGCCGGCGGAAACGTCGACCGCCGCCTTCTCCAGCGCTGCGGCCGACGGCGAGCCGGTCGTGCGAACGATCCAGTCGACCAGTTGCATGCCCGAGCGCAGCACGGTCTCCAACATGAAGCCCGAACCGGTCGGCGAGACCAGCGTTCGAAACGCGTTCGACGTCGTGATCTTACCGGAATAACAGCCGCTGACGATGCCCGAGCCAAGCGATAGATAGCTTTTGCCTTCGGCGTGAACGCCCATGCCGAGGCCCATCGCCTGGCCGTCGCCGGCGCCGGCGACAACAGGCGTGCCGGCCTTCAGGCCGGTCAGCCGTGCCGCACTTTCGACAAGTCCGCCGCAGATTGCGCCCGGCGCGACCAGTTCCGGCAACTGGTCCGGCCGGAGTCCTGCGGCGGTAACGAGCTCAGGGTGCCAAGTGCCATTCCTGACGTCGAGCAGCCCGAGCGGATCCGCACTTGCCGTGCTGGTGACCAGATGTGCGGTCAGCCGGTGGACGAAGAAGCCATGCACGTCGACGAGTGCGGCTGCGTCGTCGAGCGTTTGCGGCTGGTGTTCGGCCAGCCAGGCGATCGCATAGAGCGCGGGCGTCGGGTCTGGCGGCTTGCCGCTCCAGTCGCGGATCGTCTCGCGGCCGAACTCAGCCGAAAGCCTGATAACTTGCGGGCGCGCGCGCTCGTCCAGCCACAGGATCGCCGGAATAAGCGGCTTGCCGGCGTGATCGATCAGGGTGAAGGTCTCGCGCTGGTGGGCGATGGAGATCGCCGCCACCCGCGAAGCGCCCACCGCCTCAGTGACCTGCTTCAATGCACCGAGCAGCGCGGTCCACCAATGTTCGGCATCCTGCTCGAAATGGCCGGGCTTGGGATTTGAAAGCGGATAGGCTTCGCGCGCCTGGAACAGTTCCTCGCCGTCGCGCGTGAAAGCGATCGCCTTCACGGCCGTCGTCGAGGCGTCGATCCCGATTACGACATCGTCCATCAGGTGGAAATCCAGCGGATTCAGGCGGCGTTCGTAACGAACCGTCCGTCCGACTGGTCGAGACGACGGCGGATTTGGGTTATCACCATCGAATCGTCGGGTACACAGTTTTCGTAGGTGAGGAAATCGCCTGTCTTGACCGGCTTGACCACCTTGGCCCGCTCGGCGAGGCCGAGCGGCAGGGCGCCGCGGGCGCGCGCGTCCTCCCAGGTCATGGCGAAGCCGCGATAGTCGTTCTCGCCGATCATGCCGAGCGACTGGCCAAGGCCAAGGTCGCTCTTGGCAACCGCCACCGCCTCGGCGACCGGATGGTCGAGCGGCCCCATGTCGGCGCGCTTGTAGACCACGGCGCGCGCCGCCGACAGCGGCACTTCCAGGCTGGTCAAATGATAAGGGCGGAAGATCGTGAAATAGGGGCCCTTGCCGACCTTGAGGTCGATCATGCGCTCCAGCACGCGCGGATGCCGGGTCTCGATGATGCAGAACACGCCGGGCGCGACGCCCTTGCCGATCGAATAGTCGACCACGCCCTTGCGATGCAGCACGCCGCCATCCTCGCGCGGGCAAAGCACGCTGGCGAGTTCCTCCAGCGTCGCGGTCGGGCCGTGCATGCCGGGCACGTCGGGCACCAGGCCAGTGGCATTGGCGATCGCCACCATCTCGATCGCCGTCTTCGAGCCGTCGACGAATTCGACCAGCATGCGCGCATTCATGTTGCGCTCGGCCGCCTCCTTCTCGTAATCGGCCGGCATGGCGTCGATCTTCAGCGGATTGTTCTTGCCCTTGCCGGCGGCGATGATGTTGAAGCCGAGGCTCTTGGCAAAGCCGATGATCTCCAGCGTGCAGGCCGGCTCGTCGCCGGCCGCACCGGTATAGACGACGCCCGCCTTGCGCGCCTCCTCCTTGAGAAAGCGGCCTATGGTGATGTCGGCTTCGACGTTGAGCATGACGATATGCTTGCCGTTCTTCATCACTTCGAGCGCGAACAGCGTGCCGATGTTGGGATTGCCTGTCGCGTCGATGATGACGTCGATACGGCCGGCGGAAGCCAGCGCATGCAAATCTTCGGTCACCGCGATCTTGCCGGCCTCGATTGCGCGGTCGATATCAGCTGCATTGCCGGCGTGGACGATGTCCGAGCGGTCGTGGCCGGCGAGCAGCGCTGCATCGGTCGCCGCCTGCGGCCTGACCTCGGAAATGGCGCCGATCCGCATGCCCGGCATCAACGCCACCTGGACGACGATGTCGGTGCCCATCTGCCCGGCGCCGGCAAGCCCGATGGTGATCGGCCCCTGCTTTTCAGCGCGTTGCAAAAGTTCCGCTGCAAATTGCGGATGGGCCATGTCGCTTCCTCCAGCTCTTGCCGCGCCGCGGCCTCGAAGTCATTTTGAACATTCCTATTTCTAAATGAAAAATATTTCAACCTGCAATTCGGCAGCCTTCTTTCCAAAATTGTGTGATTCGATTTGTGCGCCCTTGGCATGCTGCTTGGCTGCGCGGTCAGCTAGGGAGCAGAAGGCGGTGATCTCTAGGGATGCAGACGGCGATGACCGAGACATCGCTTCTCGCAAGCGAGCAAGTGCGGCGATAAGCTGCTTCATGGCGGCTCAGCTGCCGGTGCGTCTATTGATAACGACGGATCGCGCGACAGGTATCGCCAACCGGCATGCCCGATCGGCGCATGCCAGTATCTTAGCTGCCGACCTCGAAGAAGGGCGCGCCAAGCAGGTC
>NZ_RZSX01000514.1:0-4626 GCF_004023105.1 Mesorhizobium sp. M5C.F.Ca.IN.020.32.2.1
AGCGCGTTGCGGGCGGCGTCCAGCCCATGCTGGGCATCACGCCCGGCTTGACGGGCGTAGCGCTCGGCCTCGCTCGCCCGGGCAAGCGCCTGCTCGGCATGGGCAAGAGCCTCTTCGGCCTGGCGCAGGATGCGGGTCGCGTGGACCGCCTCGGCGTCGAGCTCGGCCAGCCGGTTTTTCTGCGCCAGCCGCTGCGCGGCCGCGGTCGGCGCGTCGGCACTGGCGGTGAACCCGTCCCAACGCCAAAGCGCCCCTTCGCGGCTGACCAGCCGTTGCCCGGGAGCAAGCAGCGCTTGCAGCCGCTTTCCGTCGCCGGCCTCGACGATGCCGATCTGCGCCAATCGCCGGGCCAGTTGCGCCGGCGCGCGCACCACACTGGCAAGGCTCGCGATGCCTTCGGGTAGAGCGGCGTCGCCGGGCTGGACCTCGCTTTGGCCCCAATGCACCGGCGCGCTGCGGTCGAGCGGCACATCGAGATCCTCGCCAAGGGCGGCGCCCAGCGCCGTCTCGTAGCCGCGTTCGACGCTGATCTGCTCCAGGACAGAGGGGAAGAGGTCGCCGCTCGCGGCATTCAGGATCTTGGCCAGCGTGCGGGCCTCAGTTTCAATCCGCGCCAGCTCGGCCTTTGCATCCTGAACCGGCGGGCGGGCAGCGCTTTCCGCCGCGCGCGCATCGACGACAGCCTGTTCGGCGGCAATCGCTGCGGCTTCCGTCTCCTCCAGCAGCGCCAGCGCCTGTTCGACCAGCAGCCGCTTCTCGGCGGGATCGGGCAGGCCGGCGACCCTCGAAGCGATGTCGGACAATTCCCGGTCGACATCGGCGAGCTGGCGGGCGAAACGGTCGCGGCGCTCGGCGGTATCGCGCAGCGTTCGTTCGATCTGGTTGCGGGAGGCGGCGGCCTCCGCCCGTTCGGCCGTGAGGCCAGCGAGTTTGGCTTCACTGGAGGCAAGCGTCGACGCCGCCTGTTCGAACACCGCTCGGGTGCTGGCCTCGCGCTCGGCGGCGCCGGCGTTCTCAGTGTTGAGCACGGCTTCTTCGGCGGCGAGGCGCTCAAGAATATCCGCATTGTCTCGGACCATCCGCTCCTCGCGGACGATGTCGCCGTCGAGCTGCTGGAGCCGGCGGTCGAGTTCTGCTTGGCGGGCGCGGATGCGGCCCGCTTCCTCTTCGATCTGCGTCTTGGCGATCGACAGGCGCTGGAAGGCGGCAGCGGCGGCGGCTTCCGCATCGCGCAGTTCCGGCAACCGATGCGCGCTGATCCCTTGCTCCCTGGCGGCAGCCATCTGGGCGGCGGCGCGGTCGCCGACCAGTGCCGTGGCAATCGCCAGCGCCGAGCGCGCCTCGCCTTCTTGTGTTTTGGCCAACGTCCAGCGCAGATGCAGCAGCGTCGCCTCGGCCTTGCGGATGTCGGCCGACAGGTTCTTGAAGCGCGAGGCCTGGCGGGCCTGGCGCTTCAGGCTTTCGATCTGGCTTTCCAGCTCGCCGACGACGTCGTCCAGCCGTTCCAGATTCTGTTCGGCCGCTTTCAGACGCAGTTCCGCCTCGTGGCGGCGTGTGTGCAGACCCGAAATTCCGGCCGCCTCTTCCAGCAGCGCGCGGCGCGCCTGCGGCTTTGCCTGGATCAGCTCGCCGATGCGGCCTTGCCCGACCATCGAGGGCGAGCGCGCGCCGGTCGACTGGTCGGCGAAAAGCAGCTGCACGTCCTTGGCGCGGGCTTCCTTCCCATTGATGCGGTAAAGCGAACCCGCCTCGCGCTCGATGCGGCGTGAAACCTGCAGTTCGTCTGCGTCGTTGAAGGCGGAGGGCGCGCTACGGTCGCTGTTGTCGAGGAAAAGCGTGACTTCGGCGGTGTTGCGGGCAGGACGCGTTCCCGAACCGGAAAAGATGACGTCGTCCATGCCGGACGCGCGCATGTTCTTGTACGAGCTTTCGCCCATCACCCAGCGCAGCGCCTCGACAAGGTTCGACTTGCCGCAGCCGTTCGGCCCGACGATGCCGGTCAGGCCGCGTTCGATGACGAACTCGCCGGGTTCGACGAAGGACTTGAAACCGAGCAGGCGAAGGCGCGAAAACTTCATTCGCGCCGCCCCATAGCCAAGTTCCGCAAAAGCGTTCCGCGGTTTTGCGAAGAGAATCCGCGGCACAACAAATAGTCGCGCACGCCGAAGCGCAGCCGCTTCGGCGCTGCCGACACGTCAGAGCAGAGGGTCGATAATGGCCGAGATTTCCTCAATCGACAGCGCCCCCTTGTAGGTCTTCCCGTTGATAAAGAAGGTCGGCGTCGAGTCGACCTTGAATTCATCGGCGCCGCGCTTTTGGACCGATCTCACATCGTCCAGAAGTTTCTGGTCCGTCAAGCAGGCCTCGAACGACTCCTGTGTAAAACCGGCCATCTTGGAGATTTGCAGCAGGGCGTCCTTGGTATTGGCGACACCTGCCCAGTTCGCCTGCTGCCTGAACAGAACGTCCACCATCGGGAAATAATTGTCCTTGGAGCAGCGCGCCAGCATGAAACCGGCCTCGGCGCTGGGGTCGAACGGAAATTCGCGCAGGATAAGGCGGGCCTTGCCGGTGTCGATATATTTCGTCTTCAGCTCAGGCAGGGTGGTTTCGTGGAAATGCGCGCAGTGCGGGCAGGTCATCGAGGCATATTCGACAATGGTGACCTTCGCGTCGTCCTTGCCCAGTTGCTCGTCGGGCAGTGCGCCGGGTTTCAGCAGAGCCGCCATGTCCACCGTGCCCTGGGCCTCAGGCGCCTTGGCCGCGGCAGGAGTGGCCGGCTTCATCGCATCGGCGGGAGCCGCAGGCTTTGCATCCTGCGCCACGGCTTTCTCGCCCGAGTCGCTGCAGGCGGCGAGCAGAGCCACGGCCGGAATGGCGGCCAGCGACGACAAGAGGTTTCTGCGGGACAAAAGACGGGCCATACGAATCACCTGACAATGGTTGGATTTTGCAATGCAAAGGCTAGAAAAGGCGAGAGTTGGCGCGAATTAAGGCATCCCCTTCCCCATTCCAATCGCCAAACCTTGTGTACGCGATCACGAAAGCGCGAGATCAATGCTTGTCGCCCAAAAGTGCGCAGCGGTTTTGGGCGGACGACATGCATAAAATTCAAGTCTTCTTTTGACCGAGAATGGTGGCGCCGAGCCGCTCCAGCGAAGCGCGCAGTCCGTCATCCTCGATCATTCCGACAGTGCCTGACAACTTTACCTTCTCGGCCGCGGTCAGCGGCCGAAAGCTTGGTTTAGGCCGCCCTTCGTCCGCCGTCACCGGCTTTTGTACGATTCTGATCCGGCCGATAGCGTTGAAGCCGAGGAAGGCGTTGACCCTGTTAATGATCTCGCCGGTCTCGTGCTGCAAATGGAGCGCGGCCATGCCTTCGCAGGCGATGACCAGAACCGCCGGCTCGAACGGATCATCTTCATGCATGCGGCGCGGCCACTGGATCTTTTCAGGGCGCGAACGGCTGGCGAGCCGCGGCCCGGCAATCTCCTCCCAGGACTGGACGAGCCCGATCGACATGCCGGCCCGCTTCCGCAACACCGGATCGAGAATCTGGGTTGCGAGATCACTCACCGGAACGGGATTGCCGAAGGGCCTTTTCCCTGCCATGTGCGTTCTCCAGTCACGACCTTCACCACGTATCGGTTAGGCCAGTCCTCGATCAATGGCACTGCACGACCAGACCCGCAAGACCGCATCCAGAGACAGCGGCAGAGCCGCGTCTGGAGAAAGCGGCAAAGCTGCATCCGGAGACAGCAGCAAAGCTGCATCCGGGAGCAGCAAGGCTGCGTCTGGGAGCAGCAAGGCTGCGTCTGGGGATAGCGGCCATATCACGTCCCGCCTGCTCGCCTGGTACGATGCGCATCACCGCGATTTGCCGTGGCGCATTGCGCCCCGCGAACTGGCAAGCGGCATGCGTCCCGATCCCTACCTCGTCTGGCTTTCAGAAGTCATGCTGCAGCAGACCACGGTCGAAGCGGTAAAGTCTTATTTCCGGGCCTTTGTCCAGAAATGGCCTGATGTTGAGGCGTTGGCTGCGGCACAGGCCGAAGATGTCATGAAAGCCTGGGCCGGGCTCGGCTATTATTCCCGCGCGCGCAATCTCAAGGCCTGCGCCGATCTCGTCGCACGGCAAGGCGGCAGGTTTCCGGACACGCAGACTGCCTTGAGAGAGCTGCCCGGCATCGGCGCCTACACGGCGGCGGCGATCGCGGCGATCGCCTTCGACCAGCCGGCCGCGGTCGTCGACGGCAATGTCGAGCGGGTCGTTTCCCGGCTGTTCTCGATTGCCACGCCGCTGAGCGAAGCCAAGGGAGACATACGCGCCTATGTCGAGCTCATGGTTCCAGCGACCAGACCGGGCGATTTCGCCCAGGCGATGATGGATTTGGGCGCGACGATCTGCACGCCGCGCCGGCCGCGTTGCATGCTGTGCCCGCTGCGAGAGGATTGCAGCGCCACTGTTTCAAGCGATCCCGAGCGCTTTCCTGTCCGCCTGCCGAAGGGCGAGAAACCGTTGCGGCGCGGGGCTGCCTTCGTTGCCGTACGTGACGATGGCGCCATTCTTTTGCGCAAACGTGCGGATAAAGGCCTGCTCGGCGGCATGACCGAAGTACCGACGAC
>NZ_RZSX01000515.1:0-4620 GCF_004023105.1 Mesorhizobium sp. M5C.F.Ca.IN.020.32.2.1
GTTAGAGGAGCAGGGAGACAGCGTAGGAGAAAGCAAGAGAGGAGGGGAGAAAGTAGGAGGAGGGAAAAAGAGAGAACAAAGAGAAGAAAGGAGGGGGAGAAGAAAGGAAGGAAAGAGAGAAGAGGAGAAGAAGGGGTTGAAAGAAAGGGAAAAGGAGGAAGAAGGAGAAGGGAAGAACTAAACGCTGAAGCCACTGCCCGGCCGACTGGCGGATGACCGCTAGACGGCGGCTTTCCTCAACCTGCCGCTCCCGCGCCAAGCAAAGGAGATTTGCGATGCTGAAAACCCTGACATTAGCCGCAGCAACCGCCGTCGCGCTCGGCTCCAGCGCCTTCGCCGCACCGCGGGTCGAGCGCGTCACTTTCACTTCGCACGGTGAGCAGATCGTCGGCGACCTTTATCTTCCCGAGGATCTGGACCCGGCGAGACCTCGGCCCGCGCTGGTCGTGACCGGCGCCTGGATGACGGTAAAGGAACAGATGCCGGCCCGCTACGCCCGCGAGATGGCCGACCGCGGATTCGCAGCCTTGACCTTCGACTTTCGCGGTTGGGGCGAGAGCGGCGGCGCCCGGCGCCAACATGAGGATCCCGGCGCCAAGATCGCCGACATCGAAGCGGCGGTCGCCTATCTCGCGACCCGGCCCGAGATCGGCAAGGATCGCATCGGCGGGCTCGGCATTTGCGCCAGCTCCGGCTACATGGTCACTGCCGCCGCTGAAGATGCCGCGATCAAGTCGATCGCCTTGGTCGCCCCCTGGCTGCACGATGCCGAGGTGGTCGAGCAGACCTATGGCGGCAAGGAAGGCGTCGCCAGGCTTGAAGCCACGGGCGATGCGGCCGAGGCTGCGTATCGCCGCACCGGCAAGCAGGCCTTGCTGCCCGCCGCCAGCCCGACCGACGAGCGTGCGATCATGTTCAAGGTGCCTTACTACACCGAGGCCGACCGCGGGATGATCCCGGCCTGGCGCAACGAGGCCGATCCGGCCTTCTGGCGCGGCTGGCTGACATTCGATGCGATCCAGGCTGCTCGGCACCTGCATCAGCCCTTTCTGATGGTGCACAGCGAGGCGGCTGCCATCCCACAGGGTGCGCACAAATTTTACGCGCGGCTGACCGGGCAGAAGCAGGAGCTGTGGCTCGACAACGTCACCCAGTTCGATTTCTACGACCGCGCTGCGCCGGTGAAGGCCGCGAGCGACGCCGTTGCCGCGCACTTCAGCGCCACACTAGGCGATGCAGGGGAGGCGGAACAATGAGCCCCGTTACCCGCCGGCAGGTCGTGGCCTCGGCAGTCTTCGCCGCGACGCTTGCAGCTACCTCCTTGCCGGCCTTGAGCAAGCAGTCCACGGCTGCGCTGACAATCGAAGACAAGACCGCCATCGCCGAGGCAGTGGCGGGGATCGGCCTCTATGCCGATTTGCGCGAATGGAACCGGGTCAGATCCTATTTCGCGGCCCGCGTCACGACCGATTATACCAGCCTTTTCGGTGGCGAGGTTGCGACCAGCGACCGCGACGCGCTGATTGCTCAGTGGCAAGGCCTTCTGCCGGGCTTCGACGCCACCCAGCACCTCATCACCAACATCGTTGTCGAAGGCGCTGGCAACGATGCGGTTGCGCGCAGCCACGTCCGCGCCACCCACTGGTTCGACACCCGGTTCTGGACAGTTGGCGCCAGCTATCTACACCGGCTGGTGCGGACGCCCGAAGGCTGGCGCGTCAGCGCCATCGCTATCCGCCGCCTGTACGAGGAGGGCGACCGCGCCGTGCTGGCGGCCGCCGCTGATCGGGTGAACGCGGCGGCGAAGTGAGCAGCCGGCTGGTAGCCACTGTTGCCAGCTACTGGCGCAACACCGTGTTCTTGGTGCCTTCTTCGACCTGGTCGATGACCAGCAGCTTGACTGGATCGGCGCCGACATTGGTGGCCTGATGCCACTGCCCGATCATTTCGATGATGAAATCGCCTGACTTGTACGTAGTGCTCTTGCCGGTCTCGACATTGGTGACCTGAAGCGTTCCACCCTCAACATAGGCATAGCGGGGAAACGGGTGCTTGTGGACCGGTAACGTCGCGCCCGGCGCGATCTTATAGGACGAAACCAGGACCTGCACGTTTTTCTGAGGCAGCGTGATCGGCTGGCCGGACGCCGTCTCGGTGCGCGAGGCAAGCGGGGTCACGACGACCGGGGTGCCGCTGGCGTCCAGCGCGTGCGCGGCGGTTGCGGACAGGGCTGCCGTTAGCAGCAGCGTCGTCGATATCAGAATTTTTCGCATGATTCCCCCCAAGCCCAACTTCACCATCGCGCAGCAAATTTCCGCGCGCAAGCGTCTCCTTTCGGGAGCACCCAGCCGCCTCTCCTGAACATGCCAGGCGTCATGCCGCGCGTCGCCCGGAACGTGCGTGAAAAATGGCTCTGGTCGGCGAAACCTGCCGCGATGGCGGCATCGGCGAGGCCGAGCCCCTGTTCTATCAAGGTGCTGGCGCGACGCAACCTCCGGTCGCGGATATACGCCGCGGGCGTCAGGCCAATCGCCTTCTTGAAATCCCGGATGACCTGGAACCGGGTGACACACGCGGCGTCGGCAAGCCGCTGTAGGTCGAGCTGCGAGCCAAGTTCGCGTTCAATAACGTCCTCGTAGATCGAAAACCTTTGTCGCGATCCCGAACTTTCGACCTCTTCGGTTCGCCCGCCCCAATCGCCATGCCGAACGATGAGATGCCTCAAGGCGACGAGCAGCGACGCCTCGGCCTGCGTTGAGTCCTGGGACGTCGAGCCTTCATGCGCCGCCGCCAACGCTGCGGCGAGGTTGCTGTCTTCGATGATCGCGCGTGAAAAAACCGGAGCGTCAGCCCCGCCCAACTCGCGGGCGACGGCCGTCAGCAGCGGCACCGAGGGATAAAACGTCCGGTAGGCCCAGCCCTCATCGGCACCTTGTTCGCCATCATGCCACTCCTCGGGATTGACGACGGCAATTGCGCCTGCCGGAGCGAGAACGCTGTGGCGCCCGATGCGAATACGTTCGCAGCCAGAAGTAATCAGTGCGATCACATAGGTTGGGTGCGTGTGCAGCTCATAACGGTGCTGCGTGAAGCGCGCCTTGAACAGGCCAAGGTCCGGGAAGCAGGGGTGGCGCCAGTATTTCCTGATCTCTGTCGCGTCCACGTATTTCGTCCCCGCTGCGGTCAATCTGGTTCAAGACGCCTCTTGCGCGACCTTCTAATCGTGATCCCGGATCAAACCATGACCGCCTTTGCCGGCGTGGAAGGAGCATCATGCTGCATAATGACCCCATCGCCGCTCTGACACCAGAGGTCATAGCCTGGCGCCACCATATCCATTCCAATCCCGAACTCGGATTCGATGAGAACGAAACGGCACGTTTCATTGCCGAGAAACTGCGCGCCTTCGGCTTCGATGAGGTGCATGAGGGGATCGGCGGAACCGGGGTTGTCGGCGTGCTGCGCAACGGCGCGGGCACGCGCGCCATCGGTCTCCGCGCCGAGCTGGACGCGCTTCCGGTCGTCGAGAGGACCGGCTTGCCCTATGCCTCCAGGAATGAGGGCGTGATGCACGCCTGCGGCCATGACGGCCACACAGCCATGTTGCTCGGCGCCGCCAGGCTGCTCAGCCAATCCCGCGCCTTCGACGGCATCGTCTACTTCATCTTCCAGCCAGCCGAAGAAAATGAAGGCGGCAGCTTGCGCATGATCGAAGATGGCCTGTTTAGGCGTTTCCCAGTCGAGGCGATGTATGCCGTCCACAACTGGCCGGGCGCCAGACTGGGGACCATCGCCGCTCGCGTTGGAGCGCAGATGGCCGCCGTCGACAATTTCGAGGTGACCTTCGAGGGTCTTGGCGCACATGCCGCCATGCCGCAGCTCGGCGACGACCCGATCCTGGCTGCGGGAGCTTTTGTCCAGGCCGTCCAGCGCATTGTCAGCCGCTCGGTTGATCCGCAAAGCGCGCTGGTCGTCAGCCTCACCCAAATCCATGGCGGCAATGTCGGCAACATCGTGCCTGGGAAGGTCTGGCTGCAAGGCACCTGCCGGTTTTTCGAGCCCGGTCATTCCGATCATTGCGAGAAGCTGATCGGCGAGATAGCTGGGGGCATTGCCGCAGCCCATGCGCTCAAAGCCACGCTCGACTACCACAAGGGCTATCCGCCGCTCATCAACACGGCCGACGCGACCGCGCGCGCCATCGCGGCAGCCGCCGCCACCGTCGGCAGCGAGAACGTTTCGACCGAGTTCAGCCCGAGCCTCGGCTGCGAAGATTTCGCCTTCATGATCCGTGAGGCAGGCGGCTGCTACGCGTGGGTCGGAGTCGGCGATGTCGGGCCCGGCGAGGGCCTGCACGGCGACCGCTACGTCTTCAATGACGAAATCGTGCCGACCGTGCTGCGCTACTACGTCAATCTGGTCGAGCAGACGTTTCCCGCCTCATGAACCGTCAGAGGGAAAACTGTCGGCTCAGCGAGAAATTCCGATCTGATGCGCTTTGTGGGCGATAGGCCGGGAAATAATCATGCGCGACGCCAAGCCGACGCGCCTCACCCGACTGTGGCCACGAGTTGCGTTACCCGAACGGGATTTTCTAGTGCTGCCTGCGCGGTATCGGCC
>NZ_RZSX01000516.1:0-4616 GCF_004023105.1 Mesorhizobium sp. M5C.F.Ca.IN.020.32.2.1
GTGGAACTCGCCGTATTTCTCCGGCATCATCAGGTGGAAGGCCATCGAGACGACGCTCGCCTTCTGCGAATCCGGGCCGAGGATCGGGAACTCCTTGAGCACGAAGCGCAGGTCCGAATCGGCTGTCGTCAGCGTCTGCATGTCCTCCATGGCGCGTTTGCAGTAGCCGCAATTGTAATCGTAGAACTCGACGATGGTGACCTTGCCGTTCGGATTGCCGACGACGCCGTCGAAGGCCGAGTTGAAGATTTGGTCCTTGGCATTTTTGATGATGGCGAGACTGGCGACGCGCTGCGCCTCCTTCTGCTTGGCCTCGAGCGCTTCCTGAGCCTCCAGCAGCACTTCCGGGTTCTTCAGGAGATAGTCGCGGATGATGCCTTCGACTTCGGCCCGGTCGATCTTGGTGTCGGCGGGCGCCGCCTGGGCGATCTGCACGGCATCGGCCTTTGCCGTCTGCGGACTTCCGGTCACGAACCCGAAACCCAGCATGGCGAGGGCGACCGCCACTCCCGTGGTGCCCAGCAGAATTGCCTTGTTCATCATCCCTAATCCTCTTGCCTGGTTTCCGGCCCGACCCGATTGGTCCACTACATGTCGCCGCGCACGGCCGGAAGGTTCACTTTTTCTTGCCTGATGGTGCGTAGTTTATGATGTCCTGCGCGCGGATCCAGCCCGGCTCGCCGCGCTTCATTTTCATCTGCGCGCGCATTGCGAAGATCTTGGCATCCTTGTAGGCGCCGGAATAGAAATGGCCTTCGGCGGTTGCAAGATCCGCGGCCGGGATGTTGCCGAGTTCGCCATAGGCCTGCGCCAGATGGCGGTAACCGACGGCGTTTTCCCGGTCGCGCCCGAGGCCCTTGTTGATCTGCACCACCGCTTTCTGCAGGGAATCGGGCGTGCCAATGGCCATCAGCGCCTGGCCGTAAGAGACCGACAGCAACCCGGATCGTGCCGGATCGAGGCTGACCGCCTTGGCATAGGCTTCGGCGGCAGCCTTCGGTCTGTTCGCCTTCATCAGGATGTCGCCGCGCAATTCCTGGAAATAGGGGTTTTTCGGCTGTGCCTTGATCAGCGCGTTGGTCTTGGCGAGCGCCCCGGCCAGATCGCCAAAAAGATAGCTCGTCTGCGCGTCGCCATATTGCGAGGCGAGGCTGTCCGGGTTCTTGCGCATCAGCCGCGATGCGGCGGCCTTGCCCCCCATATAGGCGGCGATCTTGATGCGCATCATGTCGTGCCGCTGCTGCAGTGCCGGCGGATCGATCTTCTCGACATAAGGGCTCTGCTTGACCAGCACTTCGAGATTGGCAATGCGCTCCCGCGGCAGCGGATGGCTGATCCGGTAGGGGTCGACCTGCGCCCCTGACAGCGAGAGCGCGCTCTGAAAGCGGCCGAAGGTCTTCAGCATGCCCAGGCCGGACTGGCCGGTCGCATTGAGATAGGTTATCGCCGAGCGGTCGGCGGTCATCTCTTCGGTGCGCTGATAGGCGAGGATGCTGCGCTGCGCCATCTCGCCGCCGCCGGCTGCAACCCCCATGCCGGCGCCGGCGAGGCCACGGCTTTTGGTGGTGGCGCCGGCAACGATGGCACCTGCGCCAAGCAGCGTCGCGATGATGGCCATCGTCTTGGCGCGTTCGAGCTGGTTGCGCAATTTTTGCTGGTGCCCGCCGGCAATGTGGCCGGCTTCATGGGCGATGACGCCGATGATCTCGTTGGGCGTCTCCGCCGACATCAGGGCACCGGTGTTGATGAACATGCGGGATCCGGCAACGAAAGCGTTGAAACTCTGGTCGTTGACCAGCACGATGTCGACGCCGTCTTCCGGCAGGCCCGCGGCCCGGAAGATCGGCCGCGCATAATCGCGCACCAGTGCTTCGATCTCGGCATCGCGCACCACCGGCACGTTTTGCGCGAAGGCGCTGACGGTGCTGGTCACAGCGACCGTCGCGGCAAGCGAAAGCGTCGCGAAGGCGCGTACTGCCCTGGCTATCGTCGATTTGGGTCGGCTCAACATGGCAGGTCCACTGGTAGACGAGCGGGCGGAGGATGAAAAGTCGGCACTGAAACTTTACCGAACTTGTGATCCTCACATCAATCGGGCATTTGTGCGGCGCGGACGCCAGAGCTCGGCGCCCGCAGCCGGCAAGGAATGAGGTCAAATGGTTGTATCGCTTTCGCGTCGCGGCGACGTTGAGCCGTTCCACGCCATGGACATTCTGGCGGAAGCGAATCGGCTGAAGGCAAAGGGCGTGCCGGTTGTTTCCATGGCCGTTGGCCAGCCGTCCGGCCCGGCGCCGACCGGGGTCAGGCAAGCGGCGACGAACGCATTGAAGATGGGGCGCATCGGCTACACCGATGCATTGGGTCTTGCAGGCTTGCGCGAGGCGATCGCGCAGCACTATGCGGACCACTACGGGCTCGCCCTCTCGCCCGGCCGGATCGCCGTCACCACCGGATCGTCGGCCGCCTTCAACCTGGCCTTTCTGGCGATGTTCGATCCAGGCGATCGTGTCGCCATCGCCGCGCCTGGCTATCCGGCCTATCGCAACATCATGGCCGCGCTCGGCATCGAGGTCGTCGAGATCGAGCTCAACGGTGATGCCTATCTCCACGCCGAACATCTGAAGGCCGCGCATCGCGAAAAGAAGCTGAAGGGCGTGTTGTTCGCCAGTCCGGCCAATCCGACCGGCGCGGTTATCCCCGCCGACGAGCTGTCGGCGCTGGTGACGACGGCGCAAGAGCTCGGCATCGCCGTGATCTCCGACGAGATCTATCACCGGCTGGCTTACGCTGCGCCGGACACGACGGCGCTTGCCTACGCCGAGGACGTGACGGTGATCAATTCCTTCTCGAAATATTACTGCATGACCGGTTGGCGGATCGGCTGGATGGTGCTGCCGCAACCATTGGTGCGGCCGGTCAAGCGGATCGCCCAGAGTCTCTATATCTCACCGCCGGAACTGTCCCAGATCGCCGCGATCGAGGCATTCAAGGCGACCGGGGAATTGGAGGCGGTGAAGGCGCGCTATGCGTGGAATCGCGAGCTTTTGATGAAACGCCTGCCCGAACTCGGCTTTGCGCTGGCGGCACCGATGGACGGGGCGTTCTACGCCTTCTGCGATGTCACCAGGCACACCAACGACAGCATGGCCTTTGCGCGCAAGATGCTGGCCGAGGCGCATGTGGCGGCGACGCCCGGCCGCGATTTCGATCCGCTCCAAGGCCATCGAACCATGCGCTTTTCCTACGCCGGCAGCCACGATGAGATGGTCGAGGCGATAATGCGCCTCGAACGCTGGCTGAAGTAGCGCCATGCCGGAACTCGAACAGGCTTTGACTGAAATTGCCGCCGAAATGGCGGAGCGCACGGATCGCGGCGAAGTCGCGACCTATATTCCGCAACTCGGCAAAGTCGATCCGAATAAGTTCGGCATTGCCGCCGTGACCAAGGACGGTCGTGTGCTGATAGCGGGCGACGCCGATGAGCCGTTTTCGATCCAGAGCATTTCGAAGGTGTTCACGCTGACATTGGCGCTCGGCAATGTCGGCGACGCGCTGTGGCAGCGTGTCGGGCGCGAGCCTTCGGGCAACCCGTTCAACTCGATCGTCCAGCTCGAGCATGAGAACGGCATTCCGCGCAATCCGTTCATCAATGCCGGCGCCATCGTCATTTCCGACATTCTGCTCGCTGGCCACCAGCCGCGCGAGGCGATCGGCGAGATCCTGCGCTTCATCCAGTTCCTGGCCGACGACGAGACCATCATCATCGACCGCGAGGTCGCGGCTTCGGAACGCGCTACCGGGTTTCGGAATTTGGCGCTTGCCAACTACATGAAATCCTTCGGCAACCTCAACCACGCGCCGGATCTGGCGCTGGGCGTCTATTTCCACCATTGCGCCATCGCGATGAGCTGCCGGCAACTGGCGTTGGCCGGTCGCTTCCTCGCCAACGGCGGCAAGAACCCGGCGACCGGCCATTCCGTGGTGTCAGCCGAGCGCGCCCGCCGCATCGGCGCGATGATGCTGACCTGCGGTCATTATGACGGCTCCGGCGATTTCGCCTTTCGCGTCGGCATCCCCGGCAAGAGCGGCGTCGGCGGCGGCATTCTGGCGATCGTGCCGGGCGTGGCCTCGCTCGCCGTATGGTCGCCCGGCCTCAACGCCAACGGCAATTCCAGGCTGGGGTCGATTGCGCTGGAAAGGCTGGCGAAGATGATGAACTGGTCGGTCTTCGCGCCATAAAGCTTGTGGCGATTCAGATAAGAAGAATCCTGCGCTGTCGACAAGACAGCGCGGGATTCTTTGGTCAAAAGATCAGGCTAAACCACCGAAAAGCTTAGAAGAAGCCTTTCCGCTGCCACCAGCCGGCACGCTTCGGCTTTTCCTCGGTCTTTTCCTCTTCGGCAACGGTCGAAGACACGATCGGCTCAACCGGCGCATCTACCGGTACAGGCTTGCGTCGCGATGGGCGAACCGTCGGTTTTTCGTCGACGGTGGCCACGGCTGTTTCCTCCGGAACAGGTGCGGGAGCCTCGGCAGAGGTTTCCGGCTCGGCTACCGGCGTCTCGACGACGACGTCCGCCGCAGCCTTCTTCGGCTTGGCGGCGCGGCGCGGCTTC
>NZ_RZSX01000517.1:0-4615 GCF_004023105.1 Mesorhizobium sp. M5C.F.Ca.IN.020.32.2.1
CTCTGGCGCTGATCGTCGCGCTGCTTGCCGGCCTCGACGCGACTTCCGAGCGAATATGGGCCGAACTCGAGACCCGTTTTCAATTTCAGAATAATCAGGAAGACCCCGGCGTCCTGCCAAGCAGTGCGTTCGCCATTGAGAGTGCGATGATGCGGGAGTTCAAGCTGATCGTCGAGGAAGCGCGGGCACGCAGGGCGGAATGGAACGACACAGACTAGCCGCCCATAAGAGGCGCTGGCTGAAAATCGCGAGCCCGGCGAGTGCGACGTTGCACCAAGTTCGCTTCGCTGCGGAGTGGCCAATCGAACGCTGCATAGGCTTGGCGACAATCAATTGATGCCAGTCACGCCTTGAGCCTCGGCCGCGGAGAGCCTTGCGCGGAGGGAGCCATATTTTTCTGGCCTGACTCGGAAACAATTCCGGCATGCCAGTGTTTAACGCACTGAGTGGGCGCGAGGCGCAGTTGCTTGTCGTTCAGGCGATCCTCCTTTGGAGTGTAACGGTACCGCCACGACAGAGCTTGAGGAGGTCAGGATCAACCCACTTCGAAGGTGCCGAGCGAGCCGAGGAAGGCCAAAGCGCATCGCGCCATCGGGCCTCTCTTCCAACGCGAACGGGCCTGACTTATGGCAAATCACGGCATGACCCTTCCGACGGTTCTTATCACCGGCAGCAGCGGCTTCCTGGGGCAGGCGATTGCGCGCGGTTTGATTGACCGCTACCGGGTTATCGGCCTCGATGTTGCAAAACCGAAGCATCCCCCCGCCGGCATGGAGACGATCGGGATCGATCTCACCTCCGATGAAAGCGTGAGTAGGGCTGTGGAGGCGGCACGCGAGCCCAGCGGCGGTCGCATCGCCTCGGTCATCCACCTTGCCGCCTATTACGACACGACCGGCAAGGACAATCCAAAATATGATGCCGTCACCGTGCAGGGCACGCGCCGGCTCCTGAATGCGCTAACGGCGATCGAGACCGAGCAGTTCGTGTTTTCCAGCACGCTTCTCGTCCATGCCCCAAGCCCGGGGAGGGGCACGAAAATCAATGAGGACTCGCCGCTCGACCCGGCCTGGGCCTACCCAAAATCGAAAGCCGAAACCGAGGCGCTGATTTCGAGGCAGCGCGGCGAATTCAAGACGGTGATCCTGCGGCTCGCCGGCGTCTATGACGAAGACTGCCGGGCGGCCTTTATTGCCCAGCAGATCGCTCGCATCTTCGAGCGCTTGCCGACCGCCTATTTGTTCGCCGGCGATATCACCGCCGGTCAGCCCTATCTGCACAAGGACGATCTCGTCGATGCGGTCGTGCGTACCGTCGACCGGCGCGCCGAACTTCCGGCCGAGACCGTGCTTCTGATCGGCGAAGAAGACACACCGTCATACGAGGAGATGCAGAAGCGCATCGGCCGGCTCATTCATGGCGAGGACTGGCGCACCTTAGTGTTGCCGAAGCAGCTGACGAAGCTGGGCGCGTGGGTGCAGACGGAGGTACTCGATCAGGACACCGACATCAAACCGTGGATGATCGAGAATTCGGACGATCATTACGAGATCGACATCTCGCGAGCCAAAACTCTGCTGGGCTGGGCGCCTAGACACAGCCTGCTGGACACATTGCCGGAGATGATCCGCCGGCTGAACCAGGACCCCACAGACTGGTACGCGGCCAACAAACTTGATCCGCCCGTTGTCGCGGCTTCGGATCCTGAGATCGAGCAGGCCGAAAGGCGACTTAAGGGACCGCTCGAACGAAGCAAGGAAGACGTCGAAGCGGCGATAAAGCGGCATCGGTCGAGGACGCTCTGGGCGCCGATGACCAACGCTGCGCTCGGACTGTGGCTGGCCACATCGCCGATGACAGTTGGCCTGTTCGACCCCGTCGCAGCCGCAATACCCCCCGCTCTGGGGCACGCTATTGCGGAGCCACAATTCCGCAACGCCGGTCTCGGTGTCAGCGAGATCGTTTCGGGCCTGCTCGTGACGGTCTTTGCGTTGATGGGGATGTTCCGGCGCTGGCGCTGGGCGCAGTGGGTCGCGGCGTCGCTCGGTCTTTGGGTGATGCTTGCGCCGTTGCTGTTCTGGACGACCAGCGCCGCGGCCTATGCCATCGACACGCTCGTCGGCATGCTGATCGTCGCCTTTGCTGTAATGATCCCGCCGACCCCCGGCGTCAGCCGCCGTGCGCTGGCGGCCGACGACGACCGCCCGCTGGGCTGGACCTATTCGCCATCCACCTTCACGCAGCGGATCCCCATCGTGGCCCTGGCCTTTGTCGGCCTATTCGTTTCACGCTATCTCGCCGCCTACCAGATGGGCCACATAGATGGGCTGTGGGATCCGTTCTTCGGCCCCGGCGGCGCGCCGGTACGCAACGGCAGCGAGGCGGTGGTGACGTCATGGGTCTCGAAGGGTTTTCCAATCGCCGATGCCGGGCTCGGCGCTTTTGCCTATAGCCTCGACATCCTCGCCGGCGCGATCGGCGATCGCCGGCGCTGGCGCACCATGCCGTGGATGGTGCTCCTCTTCGGTTTGCTGATCGTTCCGCTCGGCGTGGTCAGTGTGTCCTTCATCATCATCCAGCCACCGCTGATTGGCGCGCTGTGCACACTCTGCATCCTCCAGGCCGCCGTCACGGTGGTGCTGATCCCTTACTCGGTCGATGAGGTGCTGGCGACCATCCAATATCTCTGGGGCGCCACGAGGGCGGGCGAGCCGTTCTGGCGTACCTTCTGGATGGGCGGACCGGCGCTGTCGGAGAACCAGACACCTGACACCGACCTCGACCGCCCTGTGTCCGAGTTGCTGAAGGAATTCGTCACCGGCGGCGTTAATTTCCCATGGACGCTGGTAGCCAGCACGCTACTTGGCGCCTTGTTGATGACGACGCCATTGATCTTTGGCACACAACCACCGCTCTACTTCAGCGATCATGTAGTCGGCTGTCTCATTGTCATGGTCGCAGTCACAGCCATGGCCGAAGTTGTCCGGCCGGTGCGCTTCTTCAATGTAGTGCTTGGTGCATGGATCGCGGTGTCACCGTTCGTGCTTTCCGGCGGCGGGACCACCGCGATCGTTGCGAACGTTGCTATCGGTCTGGCGCTGATCGTGCTCAGCCTGTCGCGCGGCACACGCAGCAACCAACATTATGGCGGTTGGGATCGGGCGATTGTCTGAGTAACTCATAGCGCGCGCGCGTGACGATCTGCAAGAGCAGGTCAAGGAGAGATCGAGTTCCCTGAACGAGGCTCGGCCTGATCGGCCGGCTAGATTTGTTCGCCGAGCAGGATCCTCGCATCCTTGGCCGCGACGATGAACGCTTGGCGCGCGACCCTTGGCGGCTTTTCGCCGCGGATAACACCAAGGCAGGCTTCGATTGCAGCGAGCCGCGTCTTGGACGCTGGCGCTCACGGCCTAGGTTCTTGCGATCTCTAAGGTAATGCCACGAAGGTCCTTGATGGAAGCCCCCGGCCTCTGCCAACACAAGCAGAGGTGGCCAGAGCGCGGTGGCGCACTATGTCATCGCGCTCGACAGGCTCGACGAATGTATGGCGAGGTTCGGACGTTGTCCGCAAAGGCTGTGAACGACCATGATCTATTTCACGGCCGACACACATTTCAGCGATCCGCGCATTCTGCGCATCGATCGTCGCCCGTTCGGCTCGCTGGCAGAACACGATCGAGCGCTGATTTCGCTCTGGAACGAAACCGTCAGCCCGGACGACGAGATCTGGCATCTCGGCGATTTTGCGAGGGGATCGGCCGAATTCGTTTCATCGCTACTGTCTTCTCTTCATGGCCAGAAACATTTGATTATCGGCAACAACGATGGCGCAGCGACCATCGGCGCCGCAGGTTGGGCCAGCACTCAACATTATAAGGAGCTGACGATAGATGGCCGGTTGCTGATCCTTTGCCACTATCCTTTTCGCACCTGGAATCAGATCGGCAAGAAATCGATTGATCTGCATGGCCATTCCCACGGCAGACTGAGCCCGGTTACACGCCAGTACGACGCGGGCGTTGACAGCTGGGATTTTCGCCCGGTCACCCTTTCCGCCATCCTTGCAAGCCGACGGCGGCGAACCGTCGGCCGGTATATTCAACGCAAGTGATCAAAACGCAGATCATATCGGCTGTTGCCTAATGGCTGGTATTCTGCGTCGCGCGGTTGAGAAGCGCTTACGCGACTAGATTTGCCATGAACTCTGCACGCAGTTCATCCTCGTGTCCGAGATAACGGGGCGAAAAGTGCATCGGCACGGCATGTTCAACACCTGCAAGCCTGGCGATAGTGCCGGCTTCGGCTGCCGTGAGATGCCGCTTCGCTGCGGCCAGCTCGCGATCTTCCTGCAGGAAGCCGGCCTCGATAAACAACTGGTTCGCGCCGTGCGCAAGCGCAACGACACGCGCAATATTTGCCTCATTGAAGGCGAGATCGGTCGCATAGACAATCCTCTGCCCGGGACCGGTTCTCAGGGCTCCGGCACCGAGCAGTTCGCCGACCGAGATATGCCGATCCGCGGTTGCCGCCAGCGTCGTTTTCGGATCAGCCCCGCGCCGGACCGCACGCTTGGCTTCGCTCAACCAAGGTCCGACGCGCAAACCCAATGCTTCCC
>NZ_RZSX01000518.1:0-4612 GCF_004023105.1 Mesorhizobium sp. M5C.F.Ca.IN.020.32.2.1
GAATTCCTCTATTTCCGCCAGCTGAGTGGTGGCCTGCCGTCACTCGATTTGCGCTGGACCGGCTTCACCCCGGATGAGGGCATGGCCTGGCTGACGGCGCTCGGCCGGCGCGGCAGCGAGATCATTCAACGCCGGACTTCGTGAAAGCCACGCCCATGACGTCACGATCACCCGCGAAAGCCCGAATTACCCCGGCGGAGCCTAACCAACTCGCACGAAGCCTGACGGCAATGATGCTGCGGCTGTCGCGCCACGCTGCCGCGCTCTGTTTTGCCTGCGCGGCGGTTTTCGTCGCCATGACCGCGATGGAATTCCTCTATTTCCGCCAGCTGAGTGGTGGCCTGCCGTCACTCGATTTGCGCTGGACCGGCTTCACCCCGGATGAGGGCATGGCCTGGCTGACGGCGCTCGGCCGGCGCGGCAGCGAGATCATTCTGGTCTGGCACTACCTGACCTTCGACCTGCTGTTCCCGGCGCTGCTGTCGCTGACGCTGGTCAGCTTGATCCTGGCCACGGGGCGGCGCCTGAAGAACTTCCGGGCTCTGCCCGCGCAGCTCCAGTCGCTGTTCGCGCTTGTCCTGGTGCTGCCCTACACGCTTGCCGATTATGCGCAGAACATCGCTGTGGCCCGCCTGCTCTCGGATTTCCTGTCGGCCAATCCGGATTCGCTGTCCTTCGCCTCGGCGCTGATCGTCACCAAATTCGCGTTTCTGGCGATACCGGTCATCGTCATCGCGGTTTTCCACCTGACCGGTCAGCCGCGCCAGCGTTGACTTTCCTTCTCCCACAACAAAGGGAGAAGGATGTGGCAGACGTTACAAATCGAACAGCGCGATCTTGCGCTTGTCGAACTTGATCGCAATCTCGCCGCGCACCAGTTTGAGCGCGGCCTCGCCGAACACGGCGCGTCGCCAGCCTTGCAAGGCCGGCACGTCGGCGGCCTCGCCCTCGGCGGCGATGCGGTCGATGTCGTCGCTGGAGGCCAGCACCTTCGAAGCGACGCCCTCCCTTTCGGCGACGATCCGCAACAGGACTTTCAACAATTCAGCGGCGGCATTGGAGCCTTCGGGCGGCTGAAAACTCTTTGGCAGCTTCGGCATCTCTTCCCTGGGCAAGGCAAGCGCGCTGTTGATCGCGCCAAGCAGCGCCGTTGCCGTCGCTGACCGTTCCCAGCCTTTCGGCGTGGTGCGCAGCTTGCCGAGTGCTGCCGCATCGCGCGGCGCCTGCTGCGCCACCTCGTAAATGGCGTCGTCCTTGAGCACCCGGCCGCGCGGCACGTCGCGTTCGCGCGCCTCGCGCTCGCGCCATGCGGCCACCGCTTGCACGATCGCCAGTTCCTGCGGCTTGCGCAGCCGCATCTTCAGCCGCTTCCAGGCGTCCTCCGGATGCGGGTCGTAGGTTTCGCGCGCAGTCAGCACCTCCATCTCCTCGTTCAGCCAGTGGGCGCGGTTTTCCCGCACCAGCTCGGCGCTGAGGTGCTGGTAGACCTCGATCAGATGGGTGACGTCGGCAAGCGCGTAGTCGAGCTGTTTTTCGGAAAGCGGCCGGTGGCGCCAGTCGGTGAAACGTGAGGACTTGTCGAGCCGAGCGCCGGTGATCTTCTGGACGAGCTGGTCATAGGAGACACTGTCGCCGAAGCCGCAAACCATCGCCGCCACCTGGGTGTCGAACACCGGATGCGGCACCAGATCGCCGAGATGAACGATGATTTCGATGTCCTGGCGCGCCGCATGGAAGACTTTGACGACGGCTTCGTTGGCCATCAGCCTGAAGAACGGCTTCAGGTCGATATCGGGTGATAGCGGATCGATCAGCGCCGTCACGCCGGGCGCCGCCATCTGGATCAGGCACAGGATCGGCCAAAAAGTCGTCTCGCGAATGAATTCGGTGTCGACGGTGACGAAATCCGACTTTTCGAACGCGGCAACAGCGGTCTCAAGTTCTTCTTGGGTTGATATGACGTGCATCAAATCGCTTTTAGCAAAGGGGGTAAGGTCTCCTTCAATTTCAGCCGCGCGGGCTTTCGTCAAGCGGCAGCCCCGGGTTCAAGACATCGGGGACCGTCATCATTGCTTCGCAGGCCCGTCGGAATCATCGTTGCGCTTGGCCAGTCGGGCGAACACCGTCGATGTGCGCAAAAGGCCGATGAAACGGCTGCGATGGCCGGCCGGCACGCCGGATCGCACCTGCATCCGGTACAGGATGACCACGACGAAAATGGCGTAGACGGTGGCGGTGAACACGAACAGAGCGCTTGGCCCGAAATACTGCATCGCCGTCGAGGCGGCGAACGGCCCGCTAATGGCGCCGAAGGAATAGAACAGCATCAGCGCCGCGTTGATCAGCACAAACTCGCCCTTGTCGGCGCGGTCGTTGGAATGCGCCGCCGACAGCGAATAGAGCGGCATGGCGAAGCAGCCGAAGATGAAGACGATCACGAAGTTGAGGGACGGGTCGCTGCGCGCCCAGAACACCAGCGCCAGCGACGCGAGCAGCGCGCAGCACGTCGTTATCAGCAGCACCGAACGCCGGTCCCAGCGGTCGGACAGATAGCCGAGCGGATACTGGATGATGGCGCCGCCGAAGATGCCGACACTGACGAACGTGACGACGTCGGTGACCGACATGCCGATCTGTTCGGCATAGACCGGCGACAATGTGCGGAAGGCGCTGTTGGTGACACCGACGGCAATGCAGCCGAAGCAGCCGAGCGGCGAAATCCGCCAGACGCGGGCCAGGTCGAGCTTGACGTCTTCCGGCGGGGTCGGGTTGGAGCGGTCGCCAAGCGACACCGGCACCAGCGAGAGCGTGATCATGATCGACATGACGGCGAAGATGGCGAAACCGCCGGCGCCGACGATCGGGATCAGGAACTGTGCGCCTGTGACCGAACCGATGTCGACCATCCGGTAGATGGCCAGCACCCGCGCGCGGTCCTTGTTGGCTGCCCCGGAATTGAGCCAGGCTTCCATGATGGTGAACAGGCCGGCGAAGCAGAAGCCGCCGGCGAGGCGCAACACGCACCACATGACCGGGTCGACGACCAGCACCAAAAGCAATGTCCCGGCGGAAGCGATCGCCGCCAGCGCGGAAAAGGCGCGGACATGGCCGACGGCCTTCATGATGTGGGTGACGGCGAGGCAGCCGAGCAGGAAGCCGGCGAAATAGAACGTGCCCATCAGGCCGATGGTAGAGGCCGAAAATCCCTCCTGCGCACCGCGCAGCGCGATCAGGGTGCTCTGCAGGCCGTTGCCGCCGAGCAGGATGCCGGCGGCAATAAGGAGCGGGATCAGCGGGCGCATGGAGGACATGAAGGAAGGCCTGTCGTTGATCCTTCTTGAACCATCGCTTGCGCCAATGCCAGCGGCAATTCCCGGCGATTAGCAGACCAGCGCCGACAATCAGTTTTTCGGTTTGATTTTTAGCTGAGGGGCGATCTTTCGCGCTCCCGATGGCGCGCTGGGGTGGTGGGCGTCCTACCGCAGAATTCTGTTTGTCATCAGCCATTTCACGGAGCGGGGCCACGCGTAGTTCGGACCCATGCGAAGATCGGTAAAGCCCTGCGAAACAGGTTTCCCGGTTTCAGCGTCGAGGATGCGAATGAACATGGTATGTTCTGTTCGGTTGACGCGTGTTACGACGCCGAGCAAGGCAAGAGATGCGCCGTGCTCTTTGGCGATTTTGCTTTCACAGCCACCGCAATTGCGCAATCCGTGCGGTGCAACCGCCTGCTCATCTGTCGCCGGCGCATCAACCACTGTAAAACGTCCGGACTGGGAGAGCATGTCCTTCGCCACTTGTGCCGACTCGGACAGATAGCGCCTATCGTGTTCATCCGGCGGAATTATTCCCGCCCCAGCGCTCTTGTCCTCCAATTCGAATGGAAACACCTCGATTGACATCGGCTTTGTCTGAGCGTGCGCAAATGCGCAGGTGCCAACAAGCAGCGTCACCAGGACAGTCAATGTGCGAATGCTCATGGTAGTCCTCCCGTCCGTGTAATGGCCATTGTACACGGCTTGACCCCCGATCACGATCAAGCGGAGCAAATTTTACGCTTTGACTGTGGTGTGGAGTTTTCACACAGCCAGGGTTTACAAGTCGAAGTTCAAACCGAGAGATGCTGCCCGTGCGCCGCCTGCCTTGACAAAGGCGGCCTCTCATGTGCTTTTCGCCCAAATTTTCGGGCCGGGCCATCATGCCTTGGCCGCAATCAACATCCGGACTTATCAATGACAATGCATCGTTACCGCAGCCATACCTGTGCCCAGTTGAGGAAGAGCGACGTCGGCTCTTCCGTTCGCCTGTCGGGCTGGGTGCATCGCGTGCGCGATCATGGCGGCCTGCTCTTCATCGATTTGCGCGACCACTATGGCCTCACCCAGATCGTCGCCGATCCGGATTCGCCGGCCTTCAAGATCGCGGAGACGGTGCGCGGCGAGTGGGTCATCCGTGTCGACGGCGAGGTCAAGGCGCGCCTGGCCGAGACCGCGAACGCGAACCTGCCGACCGGCGAGATCGAGGTTTTCGCGCGCGAGATCGAAGTGCTGTCGGCGGCCAAGGACCTGCCGCTGCCGGTGTTCGGCGAGCCGGATTATCCCGAGGACATACG
>NZ_RZSX01000519.1:0-4603 GCF_004023105.1 Mesorhizobium sp. M5C.F.Ca.IN.020.32.2.1
TTTCGGGCTGCACTGCTCGCCAAGACGCTTCAGGATGATATCGGCGTCAGTCCTCGCGGCATCGTGCTCATCTCGCCGGCGCTCGAATTCACGCTCGTGCGCCCAGACGAGTTCCAGCCGCTCCACTGGGCGCTTGAGCTCCCGTCGCTGGCGGCGGTGCGCCTGCGCAGCGAAGGCGTCACCGGTTCCGAGCTGCACGAGCGGTTGGCCGATGTCGAACGCTATGCCCTCGGCGACTATCTTGTCGCGCTTGCCAGCGGGCTGGAACAGGGTGGGCGCCTGGCGAGCCCGCGCGTGGCCGAAATCACCGGCCTGTCGCTCGAACTCGTCAAACGAAACTTTGCACGCATTCCCACCGAACTCTTCGCCAAGGAGTTTGCGCGGGCAAGGGGCAATGTTCTCAGCGCCTATGACGGCACGATCGAAACGGCGGACATCGCCCCGGAAAGTCCAAGGCCTCGCGGTCCTGACCCGGTCCTCGACCGAAGCGTGCCGGTGCTCACTTCCGCCTTTGTCAGCTATGTGCGTGAGGAATTGAAATTCCGCACCGATATAAGCTACCGGCTTCTCAACCGTGAAGTCAGCGGCAATTGGGATTACGGGACGACCCCGACACGTCAGGGCTATGTCGGCGTGATGGATGACCTTCAGCAGGCGCGAGCGCTGAACCCCGGCCTCGGCGTTTTGATCGTTAACGGCTACACCGACCTGGTGACACCCTATTTGGCATCCCGCTACCTTGTCGGCCAGATTCCTTCGCTTCCTGGCGCAAAGCCGATCCGCATTGACCTGCTGGAAGGCGGCCACATGATGTATTTCAGGCCAGAGAGCCGGCGCGCGCTGAGAGAGGCCGCGTCCCAGCTCTACCAAATGCCGAAATGAAACGGTTGAACCCGCGTACAATGGTCCAGATGAGGGCGTAGGCTCGACGGATAACGCAACTCGAACCGGAGAGGCGAGCACGATGACATCTCAGGATGCAGAACTGACCTGGCTCAACCCGCCACCGCATCATGCTTTTGCCGACAGCACCGTGCATGTGCGCACCGGCAAGGAAACTGATTTCTGGCGTGAGACGTTCTACGGCTTCTGGCGCGACAATGGCCACCTCCTGTACCAGCAGGTCGAGGGCGACTTCAGCGCCGAGGTCACCGTCAAGGGGGACTACAAGGTGCTCTATGATCAGGCCGGTTTGATGGTCCGGCTGAGCGAGACGCACTGGGTCAAGGCCGGCATCGAGTTCACCGACGGGCTGGCGTATTTTTCTGTCGTCGTCACCAATGATGCTTCCGACTGGTCGTTGGTCAGCATCCCGGCTGGTCCGGACGGCGTGAGGATCCGGCTGACCCGCCATGCCGAGACAATCCGTGTTCAGTATCTTGATGCCGCCGACCATCACTGGAAGCCGGTGCGGCTCGCCTATTTCCCGCCCTCGAAAACAGTCGATATCGGCATGATGTGCTGTTCGCCGCAACGTGAAGGTTTCGAAGTCACATTCAGCGATTTTTCGGTCGGCCCGGCGATCTCGAGGGAACTCCATGACTGATGCGTCCCATGGCATGCGGGCCAATCGGACTTACGATCTGACGGACGGTCTGCCTCAGAACACGAATGGTAGGGCCTGAATCGCCAATCCGCCGCACTAGAATCCGTACCACACCAGAATCCGTAAGGGAGAAGCTCCATGACATCAGACGTGGCAGTTATCGCAGGAGCAGGGCTGGGGCTGAGCGCCTCGCTTGCACGTCTTCTCACCAAGGAGGGCTTTCGCGTGGTCCTGGCTGCCCGCAACCTCGGCAAGCTGAGCACGCTGGTCGACGAGACCGGCGCGCTGGCGGTCGAAACGGACGTTGCCGATGTCGCGTCAGTCGAAAACCTGTTCGACGTCGCCGACAAAGCCGGTCCTCTGTCGCTTGTGGTTTTCAACGCCAGCGGCCGCGCCCGAGGACCGATCGCCGACCTCGATCCCGAATCGGTCAGGCAGGCGTTGCTGGTCGGCGCCTATGGCGGGTTCCTGGTCGGCCAGCAGGCTGCGCGCCGGTTGCTTTCCCGTGGCTCCGGCTCGATCCTGTTCACCGGCGCCACCGCCAGCGTCAAGGGGTTTCCGGGTTCGGCCGGCTTTGCCATGCCAAAGTTCGGCCTGCGCGGACTGGCCCAATCCATGGCCCGCGAACTTGCCCCGAAAAACATCCATGTCGCGCATTTCATCATCGACGGTGTGATCGCGCCGAACGAGCCCGGACAGAATAGGCCCGGACAGGCCAGCGAACCCGACCGGCAGGATCGCCGGCTATCTCCGGACGCGATCGCCGAAGCCTATCTCGCAACCCACCGGCAGCATCGCAGCGCCTGGACTTGGGAGCTCGAACTCAGGCCATGGCTCGAGAATTTCTGAGCGTCGGCCGCACTGCAATTCGCCTATATGGTTGCCGTGATGCCTTCGTGCCATGGAACACCCGTTCGGACGTTATTTGCCTGCCGGCCGCCAAACGCAGCGCTGACTTTCTTCCATTGGCGTCGAGATTGGATCGACCATTGCTTTGATCGCAACGACCTGCGTGTCACCGTAAGGCCTGATCCAAGCCTTGAGGCAGGAGGAGGTCGACCATGGCCAGGATTGTACCCGTGCTCGATCTCAGCCGTCTCGAACAGGGCGCGTCGGAGCGTCGGACCTTTCTGTTCGACCTGCGCACGGCGGCCCGCGATGTCGGCTTCTTCTATCTCAGCGGGCATGGAATTTCGGCTGTTGAGATCGACGAGGTGCTCGACGCCTCGCGTCGGTTCTTTGCCTTGCCGGAAGCCGACAAGCTGGCCATCGAAATGGTCAAATCCCCGCAATTCCGCGGCTACACGCGCAGCGGTGGCGAACTGACCAAGGGCAAGGCCGATTGGCGCGAACAACTCGACATCGGCGTCGAGCGTCGACCCATACCACAGGGGCCGGGCATTCCTGCCTGGACGCGGCTGCAAGGGCCGAACCAATGGCCTTCGGCCCTGCCGGAACTCGAGCCGGCGCTGCTGGCATGGCAGGCCAAGGCGACGGCGGTGGCGATCCGCCTGCTGAAGGCTTTCGCGCTGTCGCTCAACCAGGCCGAGGACGCTTTCGATCCGATCTATAGCGGTGAGCCCAATCATCGCATGAAGATCGTGCGCTATCCCGGACGCGACGCAACCGGTGGCGACCAGGGCGTCGGCGCGCACAAGGACGGCGGCTTCCTGACGCTCCTGCTCCAGGACGACAACAGGGGGCTGCAGGTCGAATAGACGAAAGCTGGGTGAATGTGGATCCCATTCCCGGAACGCTGGTGGTCAACATCGGCGAGCTCCTCGAACTGGCATCGAACGGTTATCTCAGGGCGACCGTCCATCGTCACACCGCCGGCCGGTGTCGAGCGAATATCCGTTCCTTTCTTCTTCAGCGCCCGGCTCGATGCGACGATCCCGCTGCTGACACTGCCTGAAGAACTGGCTGCCGAGGCGCGCGGACCGGCGAGCGATCCGGACAACCCGCTGTTTCGCGACGCCGGAACCAACGTGCTGAAAAGTCGCCTGCGCTCGCACCCCGACGTGGCGCGCCGATATTATGCCGATCTCCTTGATACGAGGGCGTCATCTGTCTGAAAACGTCAGAGCAAATAGAACAGGAATTTTCGTCATCCCGCCGGCTTTTGGAATTTTGTTCGTCGCCAACACGCCCAAACAAGCTCAAACAGGTAACACCGTTCGACGGTTTCCTCCCATTCCGCTGAACGGCGTTCCCCCTCTGAAGGTTGTAACCTTCATTTTGGCCGGGCCGATTCGAGCCCGGCCTTTTTTCCGCGCTCTCTTGGCGAATGCGTCAGGGCCGGTTCTTCAAAAATTAGTTTCCCGCCAACGACAATCCACGGGCGCGTTCGCACAGCAGGGCAAGCAACTCGCTGCGCCGCGTTTCCGCTGTGTCGACTGGCAATACGAAGCAAAGGGTCTTGTTGATGGCGCCGTGGCCATCGCGGATAGGCGCGGCCATACACCACGTGAAGCGGTCGGCCAGAGCAGCGGTCTCGCTGAAACCTTGCTGGCGGGCCAGGGCGACATCGCTGAAGAATTCGGCTGGCGCAATGACGCGGCCGTCGGGCAGCTTGTAGTCGCCAGGCGGGATGAAGTCCTTCACCTCTTCCTCACTCATATGGCCAAGCAAGAGCCGCCCGGATGCCGTCCACGGGATCGGCACCTCGACCCCGACATCGCTTGAAATCCGGAAAGGGCCGGAAGAGTCACGACAATCGAGAACGATGTATTTGTTCCCGCGCAGGCCGCACAGCTGCACGGTCTCGCCTGTCTCGGCGGCCATCTTGTCCAGCGTCTCGATGATGCGCCGGTAGTGGGCGTTGTGATGCGAGTAGGCCCAGCCGAACAGATGCATAGCTCGCCCGAAATAGACGTAGCCTTCCGTCCCGACATTTTCGAGCATTTCGGCTTCGAGCAGGCTGTTGACGATTTCGTAGGTGGTCGAACGCGGTGCGCCGATCATCTTGGCGATGTCGCCGACGCGCATCGGCGCGCGGTGTCGTAAAAGCGCTTCCAGCAGCATGATGACGCGGTCGATGCCGCGGCGCCGTTCGCC